>CBDUZQ010000015.1:0-16509 GCA_965371755.1 uncultured bacterium | reverse complement strand
ACCCGTTCAATCCAACTACGACCATAAGTTTCTCAACCACTGTCGCAGCACACGCGCTGGTCGAAGTATACAACAGTCTGGGCCAGAGAGTAGCCAAGGTCCTTGATTGTAAAGTGTCCGCTGGTGAGACGTTGGTAGAATTTGACGGCACGACCGACAGTGGTCGACAATTAGCCTCAGGCGTCTATTACTATCGAATCGAGGTTGGTGATTTCGAAGAATCGAAGAAAATGGTCCTGGTACGCTGAAGCTCAGACAGAACTACACACAGACTTCTCCTCCGCGCATAGCCCAAAAGAAAAACCTCGGTCACCTGGCCGAGGTTTTTCGCAGCCTAATCAGACAAGCCAAGTTCCGGACGCTTCACTTCAAAGCGACGTCGATCTTCGCGCTGTGCTTTCTTGTACTGAGTGTGGCAGGTCTTACATCGCTTCGGGTCGTCAGTGTACCCGCGTTCGGCGAAGTATTCCTGCGCAGCAGCAGTAAAGACGAATTCCTCGTCGCACTCGCAACAGATCAAGATTTTGTCATCGAATCCAGTCACTATCATTCCCCCTCTCTTGTCATGCCGACCAACTTCCTTGTTGCTCGTACCACACGACAATCGAAGTATGACATCTAAATACCGTACGTCTAAACAACGGTCAAGTAAAAAAGACAAAAGTTTCTCGGATGAAGTTGACTGATGCTGATCAGTACGGATTGCAGGGCGGTGGACTGCCGCCTTCAAACATGTATTCGACCATTGCGACCAAATCGGAGATGTCGATCCCCCCGTCACAGAGGAAATCACCGGCCGCCAACACGGGAACCGGCGGGGGACCGCCGGTGAATGCGTAGTCTACAAAGTACACGAGATCAGAGATGTCGATGCTACCACTGAAGTCGAGATCACCGGCATGCAGGACAGTCGTCGAGATGATCGATTGCGTATCCACAACGGAAGGATCACCCCATGATTCAACGGAGAAAAACAACGTGGCAGTGTCTCCCAGTGGTGTGCCCTGCGGTGGGTGCACGTCAATAACGAAGACGGTATCCAATCCCGGCGCCATACTTTTGTTAATCGTGTCAAGGGGGAGCCAGCCTTGTTCATCCCAGACAATAACGCTGACCACGTCGCTCAGCGGCGCCAGGTTCTGCACCCGGTAGCTGTGCCCTCGAATGCCACCGGAATAGATGACACTGTCGGTGGATAGTAGTTGCGAGGACAATTCGTATGGCGGCTGGACCTCGGCCTGGTAGGTGTAGGCTACACTGCTTGAATACTCCATAGTGTTGGCGCCGGCTACAGCTACACGATAGTAACTCTCGAACTGCGGAATCTCGATGCTGCCCTGGAAATTGCCGGGACTGAGCACGATCGGCTCAAACTCATGCACGTTTTCAGCCGTCGATTTGATCACCCAGGCCAACCACTCACGTGAATCGGAACCGTTGAAGTTGATAACCAGCGTACCGGTGTCAGCCCCCGGAAAGAACTGAATGTAGCTGCATCCGTAGCCGGCCGGATTACTGGGAGAATTCTGAAACGGCACCGGATAACTTGAATGACTTCGGCCAACTGAAACCAGTGGATAGTTCGCGGCCTCCTCATGGTGCGATCCATCATCGCGGACTGAGGTGCAGAAATTCCACACCGTGAATTCGGCAAAGGCTGAGTCCGTTGTCCAACCGTAGCGACCGTACAAGCTGTCCGTAAGCGCCTCAAAGGCTGTCGGTACATATCTCGCTCCCTCCCAGGCGGCACGCATCAGCGAGGTGTCGAATTTCTGGGCCAGGTACAACTCCCAGATGAAACAGGAATAGTAATGGTAGGAGTGTTCCATCAGCGATTTCTGCGGGAAGGGAAAGAACGCGTCGAGGTAGTTGTGACAATCATTGGAGGTATCGAATACCATCTCCTCCATGAAGACGGCGTCGAGTTCCATATACCATGTCTCGTCGCCTGCGTTGTAGGCGTATTGGACCGTATGGTGGTACTCGTGGGCAGCAGTTGCTTTGGCCGCGCCCCATTGCGAGCCCTCGGGGTCCTGGTTTGGTTCGAAACCAAGGAAATCGTTGTTCAGGACTATATAGCCGTAATAATCATTCCACGGCGCCGGCCCCGGCCCCTCAGGCATTGCGTAACCATAGGCCGACATTTCCTGAAAATATACATCGAACTTCTCGTCACCACCCAGAATCCCGTCGCTAACCGGCAGCAGATAGCCCAGTTCGAGATGCCGTGCGTGGGTCGTGTCGCAATAGGCAGCGCACTTTTCAATGAAATCAGGCAGTCCGTTGGAGTCGGCATCGTCCGGCGGCACGCCATTGGAGTCCGGTGAAATGTTGTAGTGCAGCTTGATGAAACCACCCGGCGTGTCGTAGGTATAGTCGGTGTCGAATCGTCCCAGCGCAGCCTGAAAGGCCTGCTGAGTTGAGGCTGACAGGAGTTGCCACTCGGCCATAATGTCTCTCAACACGGGAGTAACGCACCGAGTGGCGCCACCGACCGGCGCCAGGCTGAGCGAGCGATAAGAATCGGGCAACTCGGCTGGTGACTTTATCGCCTGGATAACAAGAAGAACACGATCATCCGGGGTAAGACTACCGCTCCGGTAGTCTTCCTCGATGGCAGCGACTGGATCAAATCTCGCTACCGCGTGGCGCTCATCGGCGATAGCAGTCGGCATCATCAGGATGCCGGAGAACAGTATGATCCACGCCCAGGGTCTCATTGCGTTCTTATTAACAGTCTCCATGTTCTTTTGTTCCTATCGGCCTCGTGCCGTGCATCTGAATCTCCCCGCGCACAGCAATCAATTCAGTTGCGCCTTGAATGCAGACATCAACCATGAAGTACACACAGATTCTGAGACTCTCCAACGTCAACTGGTCGACACGTCAGCCTCATAACAGCGATGCCGAGCGGAGTCCTGACCTTCGGTCCTCACGGCACCTCCAACCTCAATGTATTGAAATTCAACGACTTGTCAAGGCTAAAGCGTTGCGGGCGGCGCTGAAGTACTGTCCTGAAGAGACCGAGAGTTGCCAGCCATTGTGTTCCGAGTAGGCGATGTCACAGCGAAAAAGAGAGCCGCGGGAGGATCGTTCAAAAGACACTCTCAAACCGACGCCGACACTGGCGTAGAAATTCCGCATGGTGAGACTCTCCCCCGATTCATAGGTGCGCCCCAAATCAACGAAGGCGACGCCGCCGAAGAGCACACTGAGTAGTTCGATATTCGGGAAGAATCGACCCTCTGCATTGACAACAGCCCGGCGATCACCGGTACGAAAATAGCGGCTGAAACCTCTCAGACCACCGTCACCGCCCAGGATAAGATGATCGGTGCGAGCGGCCCGCCAGTCAGCAAGGTAGGCTATTCTCAGAGCCACTGTCACGTAATCAAGGGTTGGGTTATAGTAGTGAGCGGTCAAGCTCAACAGTCGACGCTGAGTTTCACCTCGATGAAACCAGATTCGTCCTGATCCAGTCAACGTAAGAAGGCCTCTCTTGAGAGACGAACTCTGGGCCAGAAAGAGGCCAAGGGCGTCATGGACCACGGAGTCCCGGTTCATGGCGTGGGCCAGGTTGACGGATGCCGCCGATCCAAGCGTGAAGTCCTCGGTGTAACCGAATCCATCGATACGTCGAAGTTCTATGAAATCCAGGCTGGCGATGCCGACGGACAGACGTACCTCGTGATAGAGTGAATCAATGGGGAAACTACGGTTAGCCAGTTCTATGTGGTCCGGATCGTCGGAAAGGTAAGTCGTATCATCAACCGTCTCGCGACGGTACTTGTATTGGAGTTTGATCAGCGTTTTCTGTCGATAGGTGCCCTGGCGAAAAGCGCCACCTAAGTTGATTTGTTCGCCTGTATAATCGGATTGGGCCACCAGAAACCCATCCTGGTAAACATCGCGTCGGCCGCCGATGTCTTTGAACGAAACGTTGAAACCCACCTTCTGAGAAAGATCATAGAAGGGACGAGCGAGTGCAACCATGGTGAAACGGAGGCGTGGGTCGTCAGAATAATCAGCTATGAATCTGACCGGCCAACCGAACAGTCGGTTAGCCGCGAAAGTGACGCGGGCATGGTCGGCTTCGGAAGCTTCTACGAAGTAAGTGGCACTGAGCATTTGGTTCAAGCCCAAGAAATTCCGTTCGGTGGCTCCTACCCAGTAGTTGATTTCGTTGGACTCGCGCCGGAAGCTGGCGCCCCCGGATAGACTCCACTGGTCGATAGTGACCACCCTGACCAGCAAATGACCGTTCGGCAGGGTGTCGGTTTGGATCCAGGCGTCGTAAATCGGCAAACGTTGCCTGAGGTTGCGCGCTGTCTCATCGGCCAGGTCCCGCGAAAACGGAACACCGACTTTCAGAAGCACCTCGCGTGTTACGACTCGTCGACGCGTTTTGTAATGGAATCGGTTGGCCAGTCGGAAGATGAAGTTATCGTAGCGGGGATCGGTGGTGTCATAGATGTTGCGATTGTCTATCAGGATGCTGTCTACTATCGGCCCGACGCTGCCAGGCGACGCCATAGGTTCAGCCATTTGAGCGATGGCAGGTTGTACCGATACCACGGCCGCCGCGGCTAACAAGCCAACCAACAGGGCTGACAGTAGGGATGTCGATCGAATCCGTTGCAACATCCCGTCAATAAACACCGTTGCCATCGGCAATCAACAAGAGAGTCGACTTGGGTGAAAACAGGCTGGCTCCGCACCTTCAGAGAAAACCGGCCTCGTCCGATAATCTAATGAATAGAACTTTTTGAAGATCTTGCAGGTACTGGTGAAGAAGAAAATCGGCGATCTCCTCGTTGGGAGAGGTTTCATTACCCAGCAACAACTGGAAGAAGGTCTCAGAGAGCAGGCCATCTCGGGACGTCGTCTGGGAGAGGTGCTGGTAGAAAAAGAGTACATCTCCGAAGACCAACTGTTAGAGACGATCTCGGATCGACTTGGCGTACCTCGCATTTCGCTTGACCAGATGGTCCTTGATCCCCAGGTCGTGCAAAAGGTTTCGGTGGAACTGGCGCGACGTTACACACTGATTCCGGTTTTCGAGATCGGCAATACTCTCACTCTCGCCATGGCCGATCCACTCAACATCATCGCCATCGATGAGATCAAGTACCTCACCGGCGCCAACATTAAACGAGCCGTAGCGTTGTCGTCGGAAATACGAACGGCCATCGACGAATACTATACGGTGGCCGACTCGCTGATGCACATTATCGGCGCTTCCACTGATACCGAGGTCGGCACCATCAAAGCGACGGATATCGAGTCCGATGAATCGGAAACGCCGGTGGTGAAATTGGTCAACCTGATTTTGACCAAAGCGGTCAAGGATCGGGCCACTGACATTCACGTAGAGCCGGAAGAATCCCGGCTGCGTGTGCGCTACCGTATCGACGGAGTGATGCGTGAGGAGGCCACACCGCCCAAGTCGATGCAATCGGAGTTGATCTCGCGTATAAAAATAGCTTCCGATCTCGATGTTTCCGAGAAGAGGCTGCCGCAGGACGGTCGCTTCATGACCAACGTCGACGGAAACACCATTGACTTGCGTGTCTCCACGCTGCCGACGATCCACGGTGAGAAAATCGTTATCAGGCTCCTAGATCGACGCAATCTACTCCACAGTTTTGAGCAACTCGGTTTCACGTCCCAAGTAGAGCAACGATGGAAAGACGTGGTGGCTCAACCGGAGGGTCTGGTTTTGATTACCGGTCCGACCTCCAGCGGGAAAACCTCGACACTCTATGCCACTCTCCAGGAAGTGAACACGGTCGAGAAGAATATCATCACAGTCGAAGACCCGGTGGAGTATTCGCTGCCGATGATCATACAAATCCAGATCAACGAAAAAGCCGGTCTCACTTTTCCGTCCACACTTCGCGCCATGTTGCGGCAGAATCCGGATATCATAATGATCGGCGAAGTACGCGACGGTGAAACGGCGCGCATGGCGGTTCGCTCGGCCCTGACGGGGCATCTTGTTTTTTCAACTGTCCATACCAACGATGCGCCTTCGGCGATCTCCCGTCTTGCCGACATGGGTATAGAAAAATACCTGTTGGCCTCAGCGCTCAAGGGTGTGTTGGCTCAGCGTCTGGTCCGGCTTAACTGCCCTGAGTGTACCGTGGATTATCAACCCTCGGAAACCTTACTGGCTCGCGCCGGTCTGACGGAACTGGCTGAGGCTATTTCTTTCAAACGCGGTGAGGGCTGTCCCCAGTGCAAGAACACGGGCCAGAAAGGTCTCACTGGAATCTATGAGTATGTCGAAATCACGCCGCGTATCTCAGAGATGATCATGAACGACGCTTCTCTTAATCAGATCAAAGACGAAGCACGCCGAAACGGTTATGCACCCCTTTTTGAAACGGGCCTGGAGAAGGTCACGGCCGGCAAGATCTGTCTGGAAGAATTAATCAAACAGACATCCAACATTGAAGACTGGCACGAGCCGACTGAACCAGGCCGAGTGACGACAATTCATGCCGATACAGTATAAGTTTCAGGCCATCTCCGATGACGGCCGCACCGAAGACGGCGTCCTCACCGCTGAGAGCACCCAGCAGGTCCTTGACCATCTGGCCGAACAGCACTTGATCCCGATTTCAGTTAAGGCGGTCAAAGCTACCGCACCGTTTTCATTCTGGGGCTTCTTCGGTGGCGTTCCGTATGAAGACCTCATAATGTTCACCAACAACCTCTGCACGTTATACAAAGCCGGTATCCCACTACTAAGAGCGTTGTCCATTATCAAGGTTGGGGCCTCCGGGAACCGATTCAACTACGCAATCTCACAAATCCGGCTCAGTCTGCAATCGGGCCGGCAGCTATCCGTCGCCATGTCCGAGTTCGATGACCTCTTTCCCCGGTTCTACATCGCCAGTGTTGCTGCGGGTGAGGAATCCGGTAAGCTTGACGAGATACTCGAAGAGTTAGCTGACATGCTTGAGCGTGAATTGGAATTGACCCGCCAGATTAAATCCGGAATCCGTTACCCGACGATGGTGGTCCTGGCACTGATTGTGGCTTTCATTATCATGATGACATTCGTGGTGCCGAAGTTCGTCGAATTCTTCAGCGCTTTCAACGCCGAACTGCCGATCACCACCCGGATGCTCATTGCTACCAGCGATTTCCTCGCGGAGTACTGGCCGGTCCTGGTGGGCTTGGTTATCGTTGGGGCCTTCACCTTCCGTAAGCTGTCCAAGCATGAAAAATCTCGTTTTGCCATCGACGGTGCTCTTCTGAAGTTGCCGATAATCGGTGGTTTGATTATCAAGGGTAACGTGGCTCGCTTCAGTCTAATGTTTCGCATCCTGATTCAGTCCGGCCTGCCAATCGTCAAGTCTCTGGAGATTCTGACCGGCTCCGTGAAGAACAGCGTTATCGCTCATGAGATCGTGCGGCTCAGGATTCTCTTTGCCGAGGGCAAGGACAACCGCCTGACCAGTGAGGAGTTTGTCTGCTTTCCCGATCTGGCTCTGCAGATGATCTCAATCGGACTGGAGTCAGGCTCGTTGGAACGAATGCTTGGTGAAGTCGGACGCCATTACTCACAGGAGGTCCACTACACGTCGAGCCACTTGACTTCGATTCTGGAGCCTATCCTGACGGTTGGCATGGGTGGGTTTGTGCTTATCCTGGCGCTGTCGATTTTTCTGCCAATGTGGAATCTTATCAAGGTGTTCAACGGCTGAACGGGACTAAAGCAATCATTCTAAGAAACCGATAACACCAATAGTAAGTTATTGTTGCCCCCAAAGCTCCCGTAAGGAGGAACTATGCGCACTCGTCTTAACCAAAGCGGTTTTACGCTGATCGAGTTAGTTATTATCATCATCATTCTGGGTATCCTTGCCGCCGTGGCAATTCCAAAGTACCAGGATCTCTCGTCAGAAGCCAAAGAAGCAGCCAGCCGCAGCGCCTTGGGCGCTATGCGCTCCGGAATCATAATCTACTACGCCAATGAAGCCGTGCAGACCGGCACCGCCGTCTGGCCGGCGCTGGACAGTCTGGGAACGGTGGGCGTTGTGATGGAGCAAGCTATTCCCAAGAACCCCTACCAGCTTAATGCCAACGCTCCGGATTCCATCGTGACCGGCGTCACTAAGGGCACTATTGTGGGCGCCCGTGGTGGATGGGCCTATAAGGCGAGTTCTGGCGAGATCTGGCTGAACACCAACACGGCCGGGGAAAACAGCTGGTAAAAAATTTGCCCATCAGTACTGTGCAGCACAATTCAACGAAGTATTGCGGCAGGCTCGATCAGCGAGGTTTTACCCTGATCGAGCTTGTTATTATCATCGTGGTGCTGGGTATACTGGCCGCGGTGGCTATACCGAAGTTTGCCGACATGATGGATAGTTCCAAGACTGCCGCCACCAGAAAAGAACTACAGTCGCTACGTGAAGCGATTGTCGGCAACCCGGAGGTGGTATCCTCCGGGGTCATCATAGATCGCGGTTTCCTGGGAGATGTTGGGTTTGTGCCGTCGCAGTTGTCCGACCTCGTTGCCAAACCTGGTTCCTTGTCGGTTTATGACAAACTGACTCGTCTCGGGTGGAACGGTCCTTATATCGATGGTGACGGCAACGACTACCAGTTTGACGCCTGGGGCGTGGTGTATGTCTATGACCCCGCCGGGCAGCGTATTGTCTCGGTGGGAGGGCCGGACAGTATTCAGATCACTTTCTAACCGGGTGTGTCCATGTTGAAGTTGGCAACACTCTTTGGCCGCAAGGCTGATCCTGCAAAGTCGGAGGCGATTAGCGCCGGGTCGGCTGAGCGAGGCTTCCAGGAAACCCGCCTTCAGCCCAAACGGCGCTGGACGGTCGGCCGCCGACTGGCCTTTTCCGTAGGTGACGGTTATATCCAGATGGCCGCAGCCCGCCATCTGGTGGGACGTTGTGAGGTCATTGATGTCTCACGGGTGGCGATGCTAAGCGAAATGGAACCGGTGGAAAGCCGCGTCGACCACGCCTCGATGACAGTGGCCGAGTACGTCAGCCGGTTCGGTGGTTCCTCGCCAGAGATTGATCTGGTGGTTACCGGGCGCGAAGCTGCCTTTCGCTGTTTTCTCATGCCGATACTGAAGAAGGGCGCTCTCAAATCCGCCATTCAATTCGAGGCCCGCAAACAGATACCCTTTCCCCTCGATGACTGCATCTTCGATTACCGACGCACTTTTAGAATTCTCGATAACCAGCGTTCACGCTACCGGGTAGCTCTCCATGCCGCCACGGGCAGGATGATCAAGGAGCAGTTGGAACCGTTCAGGCAGAAGGGGCTTGGAGTCAGCCGCGTGGTTAATGCCGACGAGGCCGTCGGTCACATGCTTGACCGGATGCCGGACTTCAACGAGAATGCCGTCTATTGCCTGGTGGAGGTGTTGCAGGACCGATGCAAGATTGGTTACTACCGGGGCACGGCTCTGGAGTTTCTCCATACCGGTGCGGTGGGTTCGTCCCAATTGGGCGATCAGCCGGACATCACGCGCGTTGAGTATTTCGCCGAAAACCTGGCCAACGAACTGACCGTATCGCAGGACTATTACGCCGGTCAATATGCCAAGGCGCTTCCGGACAAAGTATATATATGCGGCGAACTGGCTGCTCGACCCGAGTTAGTAGAACTACTCAACGGTAAAACACCATTCGTGTACGCGCCATTTCCAGCCGACAGACTGGATGTCTTCAGGGGACGCAAGATTGGTTTCGGCGCCCTTCTGCCACAATGCCTCCCGGTACTG
Source organism: uncultured bacterium (assembly GCA_965371755.1). GTDB lineage: Bacteria > Zixibacteria > MSB-5A5 > GN15 > FEB-12 > JAJRTA01. The sequence goes on along the minus strand of CBDUZQ010000015.1, from coordinate 6,743 downwards.
GCGGCAGCAACTGCCCGCACGCATCTCTGTAATCTGCTACCGCGAAAAATCCGGCAGCAACAACTGAGACGAAACGTTGATCGTCTGAGTCGCTTGTCACTATTGCTCCTGGGGTTAACGCTCGTGACCGGTTGGGCTTACCTTCGAATGTCGGTCGACACCACCACCATTATGGCTGAGTCATTGGAACAGCAAGCCGCCGAGGCGCTGCAGTCGGAAGCGTACAAGAGTCATCGCGCTCTCCTGCAGCAGATAGCATTTGATCGGGCCTACCTCAAGAAAACCGAGGCGGCTACCGGTTACCTCAACTATAACCTGAAAGAACTATCACTGCTGACCTCTCCCCCGGTCAGCCTCTATCGCCTCGAATATGATCCTCGGCGAGATGCCCCCGGTATGGTTCTGCATGGTCGCGTGACTTCTTCCGATGTCCCGCCGGAGGTAATACTCGCCCAGTACATTGAGCAGCTGAAAGCTTCTCCTTTCTACCATGATGTTACGCTGGTGCGACATTCCAAGCGGAAAGTCAGGAATGAGTTCCTCATCGATTTCCAGATCGAGATGGAGGGAGTAGCGTGAAGCGCCAGCTGGCTTTATATTCAGGAATCGCTTTGACCTTGCTGGTGGCTTGGTCCTTCCTGCTCTACTCACCGCTTGGCAAAGAACTGGCCAGTGCTCAAGTGCGTGCCGAACAAGCTAAACAGCAGATAGCAGAGTTCAGGCGAATCATGGCTCAACTGCCGGTCTATCTTGAAACTCATCGCAGTCTCGAACGGAACAGAACGGATCTCAATGAGGCTCTCTACGCTAAGGATGACATCCTCGAACTGTTTGATTTGATCAGTAACCGGGCCCAGGCACTCAATCTGAAAGTGATAGAGATCACACCCCCGGTGGAGGAATTGCTGCTTCTGAACAACCTATTGCCCGACCCCGACAAGCCGCCGTTTCTTAATCTGACGGTCAGACTTCGCGGTGGCTATGTCAACTTTGGCAACTACGTGGCCTTCATCGAATCGGCCGAATTCTTTCGAGGGGTAAACATGTGCCAAATCACCACTTCGCCGGACCAGGCCGGTCCGACCGATTACCTGTTGGGTTTTCAGGCTCTGCTGGGACAAGTTGAGGAAACGTCATGAAGACGGCAACCCGGCAGCGGATGGTCTACGTCGCCCTGGGGGTAGCTATTATCTGGGGCGGGTATAATCTGCTCTGGACTGAACCCAGAAAACCACTGCCCCCGGTTGAGGTGGATGTTCCCGTTCAAATGCCCACGACCTCGGTAAGTGTGCGAATCGACAAGCTGGATATTGAGCAAATCGCGGCGGCCGGCTGGGGGCATGATCCCTTTAAGTCAACGATCAAGCCCCGGGGCCATACGACCGACAAACCCAAAAAGGACTTGAAATGGATCCTGTCGGGAATCGTCTATAACGAACGCGCGCCGATGGCCGTCATCAACAGGAAAACAGTGCGCCCCGGGGATGTGATCGACAACGCCCGAGTGGTCACCATAAACCAAAAAACGGTGTTGATGGAACGAAACGGCAAACGATTCACGCTCAGAGTCACCAAAGGCTGATCGAATGAAATCACTCGCAGTGATGTACGCATTGGTTCGATATAATGTCCTCGCCCTGATCGCAACGACGGTCGTTATGGCGGCGCCTGTCGACAAGGCCGGCAAGCTGTCACTCCAATTGGATAAAGTCGAGATCGGTGTAGCGTTGCAGATGATCGCCGAGCAGAACGATTTGAATATCGTGGTCGGCGACGCCGTTGAAGGTGAGGTATCTCTGCGTTTGGTGGATGTAGACCTGGAGTCGGCGCTGCAGGCAATCCTGGCGCCGGGCGGTTACAACTATTACATCCGCAACGACGTTGTAGTGGTGAAGTCAATGGCCACCTACGCAGTGGGAGAACTGGTTTCACACTCAATCGTTCTGAAGTACCTCGATCCGGCGGCGATCAAGGGAGTCATAGAATCGCGTTTGTCCGACCGGGGCACGATGGTGACAATCGGCGGCGGCAGTGATGAGGGACAACAAGAGAGCGGTCTCTCCCCCAACCAGATCGTGATAACCGATCTTGCAGCGGTGATTGATGAGATCGCACTCCTGGTGGAACAACTTGACCAGCCACCGCAACAGATATCGATAGAGGTCAAAATCATCGAAAGCAAGGTGGACTCCAAATCCAAGTTAGGATTCGCCTGGCCCACCAGTGTGACCACCTCGCTGGGGGCAGGTACGCAAACCATCAGCGAGGGAAGCGAGTCCGACGGTTCATCGGAATCCTATCAGGCCGAACTGGAAAACGTCGCCGTCAGTCTCAATCCCGAAACCGGCCGGTGGACCTGGGGAACGCTCACTGTCGATCAGTTGACGGCGGTACTCGATCTGTTGAATCAGGCAGGAAACAGTAAACTGATCTCCGACCCTCATATTACCACTCTTGAGAATCGGGAAGCGTTCATCAAGGTGCAAACGGTGATCCCGATCGCCACTATCAGCCGGTTTTCCGAGGGAGCCGCGACCCAGGATATCCAGACGTTCTACGACGAAGAAGTGGGCATCTCGCTCTACGTAACACCGCGTATCAATGAGAACAACCGGATCACGCTGGACGTGCGTGCCCAGATCGAGGACATCATCGGTTTCGCCGGACCTTCCGATAATCAAAAACCGATCACGTCATCGCGCTCGCTCAAAACCACCGTGAGTGTCAATGACAGCGAAACGGTGGCGTTGGGTGGTCTGCTCAAAGAAAGCGAAATAGAACTGACTCAGAAATTTCCCCTGCTGGGTCATATCCCGATCATCGGAAGCCTGTTTTTCACCAACAAGTCGACCGAAAAGACCGTGACCGATCTGATAATACTTATCACGCCCCGAATCATGCCGTGATCATTTGCGAGCGCACATCCAGCGTCGCGAGCGACTGAACCAGAGCTGCATGATCAGCAGCAACAACGCCCCGTCAAGAATCAGTGGTTGCAAGGCTGAACCGTCGATATCATCAGCCGCCTTGAAACAACCGCAGTCTATATCGAGACCGCGAGCCACCGCCAACGTCAGAGCTCCTATGAATGCAATGGTCATAACATTGACCCACACAATTGCGCCGCGATATAGAACCCCAAAGATCAACGCCAGTCCAGCCAGCAACTCCACCCAGGGCAACACCAGAGCTATCAAGTTAATCAATGAACCAGGCATCAGATGGTAGTACCAGATCGACCGAGCAAAAGAGCCGGGGTCAATGATCTTGTAGGCCGAGGCTGATACGAAAACCACTCCAACCGCCACCCGCACAGCCATCGTGAGATAATCATTGTCAATTATTCGTCGCATTGCCGCCTCCGTTCGATGGGGAGATGGAAGCGCTCCCATTCACGAGAACCGCCGAAAAATATCGCCAGGTCGGTGTAGCCCAAGGCCTGCAGATTACGCGCCAGGTGAAGCGACACGTCGCACTCCTCGCCCGAACAGAATATGATGATCCGCTCATCTTTAGACAGGTGCGACAGGACGGAATCGAAATATGGCTCCAAGTCCCCCTCCGGCAGGTATTCGAAGGGGATGTTGATGGCCCCCCGAATCGTACCGCACTCGAACTCGTCCGGATCACGGGCGTCAACAAAGAGAGCGGCCCTGGCGTTAAAGTCGAGTTGGGCAACGTCCACAGCGATAAACGGCGCGTCGCCGGGCTCAACATCAGGCGGCAAGATCGGCCCATCACCATCATGCAAGTCACGCCAGTTACCAAAAAAGTCAATGCGGTTGGGCGAGACCAGATTGAGTCCCAGTCCCAACGCGGATGCAATCACCAGAATGTAGATCGTCTGCCTTAGTGCCACCGAAGTCTCCTCATACGTTACACCATTATACCGTCGCGCGGCAAATCCGTTTGGCCTAATTGGCTCTGCAGTACCAGATACCGGGACCGGATCAGGCGTCCCGCAAGAAACGTACTTTCCCTTTGTAGGTCAAGGATTGTGTCACCGCCGCGGGTTTTGAACAATAAAAAGCGGGACTCATGATATAGACGAGTCCCGCGAGGCTCGATGTTCGCCGTCCCGCATGGGACCGAACGATAACTTATGAAGAGTCAATTCGGATTAAGGTGCTCCACTTGCTTGTCAAGCCGGGATGAAATCAGATTGTAGCGACCACAAAGTATCTTGCTGACCACGTGCGAAAACTTGGTCGGTGTCAACATCTGCAGGCCATAAGAATGCCAACAGTCTTTTTTCCCTAAGCTTGCAAACTTTTGGTTTTCCTTTCTCTTCGGCATAGCGCATCTCCTCTACTTGTTCCCCCTCTCTTACCACGTAGCAGTACTCTCGATCTCAGTTAGCGGTGAGGAAACAGAGATGCTTTGAATAAAACCTATCACCTCCTTCGTTTGTCTCATCCTCCCCGAAAGATGAGTTCACGACTTCAACGGACTCTCTACATAATAGTTTCTTGACATACACCTACGACGCCATAATCTTCTGTAACTTTTTGATAGCGCGCTGTTTGTAAATATTCACAACCTGTTGAGCCACTCCCAGAATTTGCGCAATCTGTCGCTCTTTTTTACCTTTAAGGTAATACCCGATCACTTGTTTCTGGCGTGGTGACAAGGAGTGACCAATATGCCAGCGTAGTCTGGAGCGAAACTTATCCAGGGCGGCGCCAGGTGGGGTGGAAGTGCCTGCGGTGTAGTAAGCGGAATGCTCGTTGGCGAACGACTCCAGGAACAACTTGTCGACGAGCACTTCGGCGAAATCGCTTTCCTTCTTAACGGGCACTGTAACAAGCTCCAAATTAGTAGCTTAGGTAGTAATGCTCACAAATCGCTTTAAGTCGCGGCATAGTGATCGAGAATTCCGCCGCCGTCTTCAGGCTAATCTCGTAAAGAGCAACCTTGCGCTCCTGGCTGGTCAAATCCTTTGGCAGGCTCTCGTACAACTTGCCATAATGGGTCAGCACTTGCTCTTTGAGTTTCGCATCTACGGCGTCAGCTTTCGAATCGTTATCGGCGGCGGGTTCGGATGGTGAAACGGCTGCTCGAGGATCTGTCTCGGCTTGTTTGACTTGGGGCGGTTTTTCCTGTGCCACTTCCTTATCGCGCGGCTGGTCGGAGTTCTTAGCTCTCGTTGTCGGGGGTGGAGCTGCGGTTTCCGGTTTCCCAAGTAACTTCGGCCGAGCTATGGCTGAATCCAGAAACCCGACCAGTTTGCTGATATCCTGTCGGTATGCGCCATCGCGGGAAGCAAGCGAATCGGCGTATACTTCGGACTGCAATTCGAGCAGCCGCTTCAAAGAATCCACATTCTGCTGAAGCGTGGCCAGATGTTCTCGGCTTTCAGCCTGCCCTGACTCGAACGCCTGCTGCTGCCGCGCCGTTCCCCGGGCGCTCTTGATGTAGGCTATAGCCACTACCACCAATAACAGCGCCACAGCTACATACAGTCTCTTCATACTTGTCCTTTACCTGTTTTGAACAGAATATCCCGCCGATTTCGGCAAGTCAAGTTTGAAACTTATCAGGAGGTTTGACGGTTTGTCGAAAAATGGCAGAATGGCGCAATGCCCCAGATCAAGGGGCTACTTCTTGAGTCGCAGAATCAGGAAAACCCAGGGACGGATCATCGACCACCAGCCCACAAAAGGCTTGATCTTGGAGTAGTCCCTGCCGCTGGGCGGGTAGACCATAGTGACCGGTGCTTCCATCACCCGAAAGCCAAGTTTGAGAACCTTATAGTGAATATAGTACTCCATCTCGTATCGTCCCAGCCAGGCTTGATCGATGTCGATCTCAGGATGGTCGAACAGATCCAGCCGATAGGCTCGGAAGCCACAAGTAATGTCGGTCCCTTTGAAGCGTACGGCAAGATTGACGATGGCTGTGAAGAGCCGTATGGCCAGCTTTCGAAACAGAGGCAGGTTCGGCGAGCGTCCACCCTCAAGATAGCGGGAGCCCTGGACGTAATCAGCTTTATCGTCGCGAATCGGGTTCACCAACCGGGGAATTTCCTCTGGCAGCATCTTACCGTTGCCGGCCATAATCACAATGATGTCAAAAGCATGCTGCCGACCGTACTTGACGGCGTTCCTGATCCCGGCGCCCACACCTTGGTTGGTCTCATGGCGGATTACTTCGTGATTCGAGGCTCGCAAGAACGCCCCGGTGCCGTCAGTGGAACCGTCATCGACAAACAGCAACTTGTAGTCTTCCCCCTTCGGGAAGCGTTCCACGAGTGCTTTGAATTTCTCCCCCTCATTGAAGGTCAGAACGGTGACCAGGACTTTAGGTCCCAACCTCTCCCCCGTCAGTTTGCAGGATCAACCTGCCGTCGACAACTCGATAGCTCAGGCCGCAGACACATGCGGTCTCCGTGTTGTCTTCGGGCGACGTTCCGAGATCCAACCGTTCGGCGCATCTGCAAACGAAACCTACCTGACCTGCCGGGTTGCCCAGCCAGAGGGTGAAGTCAGACGCGTCCCTGGTAACTACGGCCCCGGCGCCGATGAAAGCGTACTGTCCGATGGTATGTCCGGCGATGATGACCGCGTTGGCCCCGATAGTTGCGCCCCGCCGCACTACCGTACGGGCCGGAGTTTCATGGCGCACTTTGCTGCGTGGGTAGACATCGTTAGTGAAGACAGCATTGGGTCCGATGAAGACATCGTCCTCCACGACTACCCCATCCCACAGCGAGACCCCATTCTTGACCGTTACCCGGTCGCCCA
>CBDUZQ010000014.1:0-16546 GCA_965371755.1 uncultured bacterium | reverse complement strand
GTGCCGATTTGGAGAGCAGTGGCTCCACAGAGGAAAAACTCCACCGCATCTCTCCAGTCGGAGATACCCCCGACGCCGATTATCGGCAGTCGGCTGCGGCTGTGCACAGCATCCACCATAGCCAGCGCGATCGGCTTGATAGCCGGTCCGGTAAGTCCACCCTTGTTGTTGGTCAGTCGCGGCCGCCGGGTATCTATATCAACGGCCGTTCCAATTACCGAGTTCATCACGGTGAAGGCGTCGGCCCCAGCCGCTTCGGCTGCTGATGCGATGTTGGCAATACTGGTCACATTGGGTGATAGTTTGACAATCATTGGGCGCGCGAACACGGCTCGCACCGCCGCCACCACTTTCTCCGTCAGCTTTGGATCGCTGCCGAACTGGATGCCACCCTGGTCCACGTTGGGGCAACTGATGTTTAACTCGATCATGTCCAGCGCGGCGACGTCATTCAGGCGGCGGCTCACCTCGACGTATTCATCGATCGTAGCGCCGGCGACATTGACGATAATGCGCGTCTTCTGTTTGGCCAAAAACGGCACTTTGTCGCGAATGAAAGCATCGATCCCGACATTGGCCAAGCCGATGGCGTTGAGCATACCTGAGGCCGTCTCCGCCGTGCGCGGCGGCGGATGCCCCAACCTTGGTTCCAGCGTGATCGATTTGGTAACCAGTCCGCCCAGTTTCGATAGCGGGTAGAACTGAGCGAGTTCTTCGCCATAGCCGCAGCAACCGGAGGCGGTCAGCACAGGATTATCAAACTCCACTCCGGCGATCGTTACTTTCATGTCAGGCGTCACAACGCCACCTCCCCAATCTGAAACACCGGTCCATCACAGCAAACACGCGCATGTCCGCCCGCCGTGAGCGGCACCACACAGCCCAGACAGACGCCGATCCCACACGGCATGGGCGCTTCCAGCGACAACTGCCCCGGCACGTTGAGGGCCAGCCCCAGCTCGTTCACGGCCTTCAGCATTCCCTCAGGGCCGCAGGCAAAGAGGCGACAGTTGTCACCATGCTCTTGCAGGAAGGTCTTCACGGGCTTAGTAACCAATCCTTGTTCGCCGAGAGTGCCATCCTCTGTTGCTATCCGAAGATCTACGCCGAGCTTCCTGATGCGGTTACGTTCGATAATGTCTGATCGGCTGCGGCCACCATAGAAGAACAGGATATGCTTTGGATCATGACCTCGGTCTATCAGTTTCTGAGCAAGAAACAACAACGGCGGGAAACCAACACCACCGGCGACTATGACAACCCGCTGTCTCTTGCGTGGTAGTTTGAACGGTTGTCCCAGCGGTCCCAGCAGGTTGGTTGCATCGCCGCGTCGGAGAGCGGCCAAAATGCGAGTACCACGCCCAACCACTTTGACGATCAACTCCAACTCACCACGGTTTGTCTCCACCGATGCGACCGAAAAGGCGCGACGGAAATAGACCTCACCAACCGGTAGCTTCAGATGAACAAACTGCCCTGGGCGACACTTGTCGGCGGCGGAAAAGGGAGCGAAGGTAAACGAGAAATAATCGTTACGCAGGTCTCGGCGCTTGATCAAGCGCGCAGTTTCACACTTCGTTTTTGTCATTTCAGGTGATCCGGCTTCTGCACCAGTAACCGATAGTAAAGCCACTGGTCCTGAAGCTCCAACTGGATGAGGGTTGGATCCCAGGCCATCGATGCAAATGTCTCATCGGCGAGAAGATTGATTTGTTCATTGGGTGACATGGTTTTGAGTTCATGTTCTTCGATCTCACCAAAGGGATCCAGCAGTACCTGGAAGATAAGCCAACCTTCCCAGCCCCCACGGTAGGCCTCCTCCGGGTAGATGAACGGTTCATCGATCCGGATAGGGTCTGACCGAAGCTCGGCCAGGAGTTTTCCATCCCTGGACCGTGCCGCCACCTCTGGGTCAATATACACTGAAGTATCCTCAGCCGCACCGGGCAAAGCGTCTCTATCATCTCGGTCAGCTAACATGACACTGTCTGCCTCCTGGTCATCATCCGACGGACTTTCCTTGGCAACATACTGCGTGCGCTTACGGGCCTCGTTGGCCCAGTCACTACTTGGAAACGAATCGGATAGTTCGTTGTAGGCCCAGATGACAGAGGAGTCACCCGGGCTGTCATACGTTTCCGTCAGCCATACCAGCGCGAAACGTGACTGCAAGAAGTACTTGGAATCAGGGAAACGGTCCACCACAACCTGATAGTTGGCTCGGGCGCTGTCGATATTGAACTCATCGACCACGAAATGCTCGGCCCGGTTGAAGTACACACCGGCATAGCCGGTGTCGGCCGAACTGCCGGCCAAACCCAGTCTCTCCAATGCCTCCGGCAGATAGTCGGAAGTTGGATACTGTATCAGCACTTCGCGAAGAACCGAGTCGGCTTTGCTGGAGTCCTCCTCATGTTCCCGAACCATCTCAGAAAGGGCGATCAATGCTTTGGGGGAGTCAAAGGCGGTGGGGAAGGAATCGGCCACAACCTGCATAGCGAACATTGCAGAATCCGGTTTGTTCAACTCGAGCCAGTACAGCTCAGCCAATTGATATTGAGTATAGGCGGCCCTGTCGATAATATCCTGGGTGGAGCTTGAATCGATCTCTATCGCGCGCGAGTACGCATCCAACAACCCAATGGACGATGAGTGATGCAGCGCATCCTGGCCAATGTCAGAACCGCGATCGAGCTTGGTGGTGGAGTCGTAATATATCTTCGCCTGAACAAGATCGTCGTAATCATATTGGTAAATCAAGGCCAAACGCCAGAAAGCCCGAGCTTTGACTTTCGGTTTCTCAGACTGGCTGATGATGTCCTGATAGTAGGCTTCGGCCTGGGCCAACTCTTCGTCGAATTCGTATCCTTCACCCATCTTCAATTTGAGGACGCTCACGGAGTCGAAATAGATGTCCTGATCCATTAACGTCATGAGATAGTCCTGGCCGTCATCGATCCGTTGCAGTCGGTAGGAACTGTTGGCTGCCTGAAACAGCGCGTGGTACTTATCGTCCTTGTCCGGATCCATCCCCAATAGTTGCAGATAAGCGCCCAAGGCGTCCTGAAAACGGTAACCGGCGAAGTATCCGTCGGCCAGATAGGTCTGTGCGAGTCGCTGTTCCTCGGCATTGCCCAGCGAGTCGCGCAGAGCCAGAAGATACGGTTCCGCTTTGCGGTATTCCTTATTGTCGAAGTGATAGGCGCCGAGCGTCATGGCAGCCTCGCTCTTGAACTGAGCGTCATAATCCCCCTCGAAAATCTCCTGAAAAACAGCAATGGCATCGTCGAGGTCTTTCTGCATCAACTTGGCCTTCGCCAGATAGAGGGTAGCCTTACGGACGTACTCGCTCTCAGCGTAAACCGCCAGAATTTCTCGCGCCCGCCGCTCGCTCCGGGAGAACTCTTCGGTGTAATAGTAGGAGACCATCAGAATGTACAGGGCATCGTCATAATACTTGGAATTGGGGTAGTCTTCGATAACCTTGAGCGACTTTTCAATTGCCTTGCGATAACTGCTGACATTACCGCGGCCTTTCCCCTTGGATTTGCTGCGCGATTTTTCGGCTTCGCTGAACGACTTCTTGGCGTTGTAGAAAGTGTTATAATAGACACAGCCGCCGCCAGCCGAGAACAGCAGCCCGACGATCATCAACTTTATGATCCACAATCTCAGAGGAGATACCACCGTGTGTCAACCCATCCTTATGTCGCTTCGGTCCTTATACTCCGCTTCCCGCCACCGGTTTCACGCCTTCGGATCGGTTCGACGCTCATGGAGTTGCTCCACCAGAGAGGGAAGGAACTCCCCCGACTTGGCGCTTACATAAAAATCAGCTAACTCAGTCAAGGGGGTGCGCTCCGGGTTGATCTCAATCAGAGTGGCGCCGCTACGCTTGGCCATCATCGGCAAAGAGGCAGCAGGATGGACGACCGCTGAGGTCCCGATCGACAAAAAGACGTCCGACTCCTCCGAAACCCGAAAGGCGGTTGAGATGATGTCATTGTCGAGCATCTCGCCGAACCAGACCACGTCCGGTCGAATCCGGCCGCCGCACTGTTCGCAGGTGGGGATGTTGTCGGGGTCGATGTCGACCTGTCCCGCCACGAGTTGGTTGCATTCGGCGCACTTGTTGCGGTGAATGTTGCCGTGCAGTTCGAGGATATTCATGGAACCCGCCTGGCGGTGCAGCCCGTCGATATTTTGGGTGATCAGCGTGAAGTCCGTGAACATATCTTCCAGCTGAGCCAGCGCCTCGTGGCCTGGGTTCGGCTCGACCTTGCCCATTAACTCCCGACGCCAGTTGTACCACTGCCAAACCAGGTTCGGATTGGCCATGAAAGCGCTCATAGTAGCCAACTCCTCGGGCTTGAACTCCTTCCACAATCCCTGCTTGCCTCGGAAAGTGGGGACACCCGATTCGGCTGACATTCCCGCTCCGGTCAGGACCGCGCAGCAACGACAGTTGAGTATGATTTCAACCAGTTCTTCTGTCATAGCGGCAAGATACGTCCGCCCGACCTGATTGCCAACGATAATGTTGGCCGGTGCGCCGGTCAGCCGGAGTCCGGTAATCTACAGGGAGGCAGCCCATACCTTGGCCTCTAAAGAGATCGAGAATCGGTCCGATACATTTAATAGATGTCTCAAAATGAAACAACCAAAGCGACAGGCCAATGCAGCAGTTTCAAGATGAAGCAGTGATGCGACCGGAAATCGACCACCGTCGGTCCAATCGACAGAGCAATTCAGCGGACGTCCGCGAGAAGTATGACAGTCTGCCCTCGCTGGTTCTGGGGTTGCGACTCAGAGAGTATTTGACTGAGGATGATCGGTCACAGTTGGACCGCCTGGCACCATCTGAGCAGAAGGTTTTTCTGGTTCACGGCGACCGTGTGCTACACCCTGCGAGTGGAACCCCGTTTCCACTGGAGCATGTTGCCACAACCCCCAGCCAGGATACGGTTGCCCTGTTTTCACATCGGTACCATGTCGACCAATGGGACCACGGACGTGCTTACAAGATCCAGACGGCTGTGCTCAACCCCGGTCAGCCGGAGCCGTTTCTGTTCGGCTGGTTCGGCCCGGAACCCGACCCGCTCGAAAGAGGTCCGGACAATCGATTCAGCGATACCGTGGAGCAGTTGCGCCAGGCGTTCACGAACAGTACCGAGTTGACATCGCGCTTGTCAAAGCTGCTCGACGAGCCGGTCCCCACCCTGATTCTCGACCGAAGTACAGAGCGTGTACTGATGTGCAACGCGGCGGCGGCTGAACTGATGAAGCTGGATCAGACGGCCACTATCGGGCATCGGTTCGAGAAGATACGCAGCCATTTGGTCCGACTGCCGGCCGGTCGGAGTATGACTATGCGACACATGGCCTCTGCCACACCTGAGTTAACGATAATCACGCTGGACGAAACAACGATATCAAACCGTGATGATCACCGCTTCTGTGCCGACTTTTTGCTTCACCCGGCCCGGCAGAAATTATCAAGTATCATCATGGCGGCGAAATTGTTGCAGACAGACGCATCAGACTTAGGCGCCGAGGAAGTATCCAGACTGTCACGGATGATCGCCAGCGAAGGGCGCTATCTGGATGACTTGGTAAACAAGCAGTTATTGCTTGTTGAGGGGGTATCCACTGCCACCAGCTCCGGCAGCATGGTCACTCAGATTGAGTTGGCCGCCGATAGGGTGAGTTCGATCCTGGGTCAGCCCTGCAACACCGAAATGCAGGACAACTGCCCCAACTCTGCACCCCGCGCCTCACGCCCGTCCTTCGCGCTGCTGACCGAGGCGGTGCTGAGAGGGCATCAAGGTGATCCGAACTCACAGCAACCAACGGTTGTGACTATCGAGCCGGATGGTTCTGCTACCGGCGTCGTGGTTCGTTTCGAGACGGAAATGTCGGGCACTGCGGCTATCGGCGATGACGTCGATCTCATGCTCGATTACGCGCGTCGCTTGGCGACCCGGCTGGGTTATCATGAGTGCAAAAGCAGCTTCATTTCAAACCGCCGGATTCGCACCGAAATGATCCTCAACATAGACCAAACTACGGAAGATATATGACACCGCCACCGATCTGTCAAAACAGAATCCTGATCGTTGACAATCCTGCAATCGTCGATGGTCCCCAAGCGACCACTTTGGCCGAGGATAACATACCAGTCGAACACGCCCACTGCGGCGACGAGGCGCTTTCCCGATTGGAGGAAGGTTTCGAGTTGCTCATAGTGCCGGACAACGTGGACGGGATGCCGGTTGCAGATTATCTCTCCCGGGTCCAGCGCCGATTTCCAAAGACCGGCGTTATCGTGGTTACGACCCCGGCCAACATTGATTTGGGTGCAGCCGCGCTCGAGGCCGGCGCGACCGATTATCTGGTGGCTCCGACCACCCCAGCTGCTACTATGGCCGCCGTCCGCCGCGCTTTGCATCACAGGCAGTTGAAGAACGAATTGGCGGTGTTACGTCAAACGGTGGCTATGGCCAATGGTTTCGACAACCTGGTTGGGTTGTCGGAGTCGATGGTCAAATTGAAAGAGACTGCTCGTAAGCTGGCGCCGACCGACATATCGGTGCTGATCTCCGGTTCGTCGGGCAGTGGCAAAGAGCTGCTGGCCCGGGTTATGCACCATCATTCGCAGCGCCGCGCGGGAGCGTTCGTGGCGGTCGATTTCTCGGCCATACCTGAGGAATCGGTGGCTCGCGTTTTGTTCGGCCATGATGAAGAACGATCAACCGGTGACGGTTTCACCGGGGGGCTGTTGGAGAAGGCTGACGGCGGCACGCTGTTTTTGGATAATGTCGACCGGGCGCCCATTTCGGTTCAGAAGAGGCTGGCGCTGTTCTTGAGAGATCCCGCCATCATCACCGGCGCCATACAGATCAAACGCAAGATAGAAATACGCGTGATGGCTGCGGCCAGTCAGGACCTAACACCGATGCTCGCCGACGGAAGTTATGATGCCGAACTCTACCGTCTTATCAGCGAGATGAAACTGAACCTGCCGACTCTCTCGGAGCGACCTGAGGACATCGAACTGCTTATCGACTACTTCCTGCGCCGATGGCAGCAGGAAACAGGCCGTGACCCGGTAACCATAGGCCCAGACGCCATCGAAAAGCTGCTGGTCTACCGTTGGCCGGGCAATGTCCGTGAACTGGATAACTGCCTGCGGCGAGCGGCCACATTGTGCCGGGATAACATGCTTCAGACGCAGGACATCAGTTTCTTCGGGCATGGTCCGGACGTGGTAGTCCAGCGTGAGCATCGTATCCTGCACACCCGGCGACCCGGCGGTCGGCTGGACGATACTCAGCGATCCATAATCGCCCGCGCTCTGGAAGATAACGATTGGAACTTCACCCAAACCGCCCAGGAGTTGGGCATCGGGCGAACAACTTTGTGGCGCAAGGTCAAGAAGTACCAGCTCACCAGAGAGCCGTCCGAAATCGAGACATAAAGTACCAAACGAGCAACATTATGATAGACAACAACGACAACAATTGGACGGCTATCACCGGCGAAACCGCCGGTACGGATTCCGGGGCGGGGGCAAGAACGAAACAGGACACGCCGCTCTCGGAAGTCTTCCACGCCCTCACCGATCGACTTCGCAAGGAGTACAATATCGACAAGGGGGTCCTGGTGCTTCGGAACGACGAAGCTCGCCAGTTGGCGGCGGTGTCAACCTGGCATCGGGGTATAGCCCGCGATGGGTTGCGGCTGAATCTTCCCGTTGACGCCTCGCTCTTCGAGAAAGTAGCCGAGCAAGGCCATGTTTACACCGAGGACTTCTGCGAGTCGTTCAGCGGCAATTTCTTTGAACGCAAGTTGCTGCTTGACGATGACTCCCGCTCATTCGTCCTGCAACCGCTCAAGTGCGACGGCCGGGTGTTGGGATTGCTTGGATACAGTTCGCGTAAGCCGATGGCGTTTGTCACTTTCGAAGAAGGCGCACTGGATTCTATCTGCGATCGGCTGGGATCAATAATCGAAAAACTGGTTTACCATCAGTAAGTACGCTCAGTCATTCCCCTGGGCGGCCTGAATCTCCCGTCGAGCTCGATTGTGTTCGGCGTTGGTGCGCGAGAAACGATGACCGCCTTTGTTGTCAGCCACAAAATACAAGTACTCGGTCTCCCGAGGTGACAGCGCGGCCCTTATCGAGGCCAGCCCGGGCGAGTTGATCGCCGTAGGGGGCAAACCCTTCTTGAGATAAGTATTGTAGGGTGTGTCTCGTTCGAGGTCTTTTCGATACAGCGGACGGTCCAGTCCACCCAGACCATAGACAACCGTGGGGTCGGCGTCTAACTTCATATTCGCCCGCAAGCGATTGGTGTAGACCGAGGCGACAATTACCCGTTCGGAATCCAGGCCGGTTTCCGCCTCAATGATTGAAGCCAGCCTGACGATTTCATCTCTGGAGAGGTCCATGGGAAGGTGTTCCGGCCAGATGGAATCGGTCATCGAGCGGTGCATCACTACCATCTCCTCAACAGCATCTTCGGCGCGGGTGCCCCAGGGGAAGAAGTATGTTTCGGGGAATAAGTATCCCTCGAAGCAGGGGAGTCCCATCTTCGTGAGGAATATCGTATCTTGCACTACCGACATCACTTTGGCCGAGTCATGGTCAAGTTTCTCGGCCAGAATCGTGGCTACCTGCCACAGCGTAGCGCCTTCGGGGACGGTTACCTTGATGCGCACGAAATCAGCCTCGCGAAACTTCTTTAGAACCGACCGACAGGAATTCTCCCCCGTGAAATCGTAGCGCCCCGGCGTGAGCTTCCGATCTATCCCGAACCAACGGGCAGCGAGTTTCAAAGTGAGGCGTGATTCAACCACTCCCGCGACCAGCAACTCGCTGGCGACAGATTCAAACGATGCGCCCGACTCGATGATGATCGGCACCACCCGATCACCCAGATCTACCCGGTGATAATACGCGTAACCGGCCCCCGCGACAGTTGCCGCCGCTATCACCAGCAATTCAATCAGATATATCTTGATCCGTTTCATACTACCAAAAGCTCTAACCAACAGGTTTACCGCAAACAACACCAATCCAACCAGTAGCAGAAAGGTGCTGACCAGAAGATACCAGGGGTACTCCCACCAGTGCACCTTCGTTTGATCAGCGCGGTCGCTCATCCAGGAACCGTTGCAGGATAATTACCGCCGCTAATCGGTCGAGCCGTTTCTTGTCCTGTCCGACTCTCTTGCCGTGAGCGTGAATCACGTCGGCTGCTTCGACCGTACTGTATCGCTCGTCTACTTTGTGTATCGGCCCCTCGTAAACGGATTGTAGCTCCTCGACAAATCGATCAACCTGGCGGCACTTGTCACTCTTGTCGCCGGACGGCATGAGAGGATACCCAACGACGATACCATCGGGGCTAATATCGCTGATAAAGCGCCCAATCTGCTCAAGAGCGTCACGTTGCGACTTTACTTCAAGAGTCGTCAAGGCCGAGGCTATCAGTCCGGTCGGATCGCTTTTGGCCAGGCCGATGCGACGGTCACCGTAGTCGATAGCGAGGAAGGTTCGATCGTAAGCTGTCATGGTATTGAATCTAAGGATTCAATAACAGTTGGTCAATCAATACAAAGAAGCGTGGGCTCGTGTTGCGAACCCACGTTACAGAAACTCAGTGCTCATCCACTCACTTGATGCGGACAGCGACATCCGGTTCGTCTTCAAACGCCTCGTGCGGATGTTTCAACACCAAAATCTGTAAGTCGCGAGGCTCCCCTGTGAGGACAAGAACATGCTCGAGTTTTTCGTGCTCAACGTCCAGCCGGCCGGCTTCGATTTCCTGCGTGAGCCAGTCGTAATCCAACGAGGCTAAACTCAAGGTGTCGGCAGTGATCGTCGCCCGCCAGATTGAGTGCGCCGGGATTACATGACTAATAAAGAACTCGTTGATGCCGTCCGGTTCTTCGGGGTACAGATCCAGAAACAGATACTCCCCCAGTTTCACGAGATGAGCCTCGAAATGTCCCGGCTCCTTTCGCTCTTCGTTGACGGTCATACGGTAGGCTTTTCCTTCGGCCTGCTCAAACACCCATGATTCTCCCTGCTCTGATGTATCCCCCCAAACCCCCAGAAGTGCTTCATCGAAAACTACATCGTTCTCTGTGTACAAAGGGTGTATCGAGACTATCAAACATCCCTGGGCAAAAAGGGCTGCCGCAAGAATGACTACAAATGCAAAGCGACGCATGATCATGCTCCTTTCTTCTGATTAAGACAGGGATTGTATGCTTCTATCAAACTCTCGGTCAGTTTCTTCCGATCAGCCCGCGACGAACCCGGCATACTGCACACTGCAACGTACAATTGCTCCGGCGAACCGGCACAGGAGCGCAGTTTCTTCTCACGCTGTTTCATCCACGGGTAACTCCGCCACCGCGCGAAACTGCGAGCCTCACCGCAGTAATCGAAGGTGTAAGTGTCCGGTCCCAACATGTTTTCGTTCTTGTGTAGGATTGCAATCACGCCGGCCTCGGACGACGGCGTCCATTCGTCCAGCCGGTAAGGTCCCTCGACGGTCACAGCAAGCTCCTGCTGGAAATCATCCCACGGCACCGGGTCCCCTTCGGTCCTGACCAACAGTACCGGATCAGAGTCATCAGTGGTTGCACCGGGATTTTTCAAAACATGCCAGCCACCAAAGACCAGCATGACAACCGCCACCACACCGGCCAGCGGCACCAGGAACGTCCGCCATCTCTGTAGGGAGCGTGAACGATCAGCTTTCTGTCCCCGAGCCTCTTCGGCTCGAACCCGCCTGAGAACCTGATCTGAGAAATCCGCGGGTAACGGTCTCGGACTGTCCTTGTCGGCCAATTGTTGAACGATAGCGCCTGAATGTTTCAGGTCGGCCAGTTCCTTTGCGCATTCCCGGCAGGTTTCCAGATGCGTCAACAGTTCCGGCTGCAAATCCGATGGCAAATCACCACCGACGTACAGGGCCAACTGTTCTCTTGCTTTGGAACATCTCATATCGTGTAATCTCCATTGAGGTCCGGGTAGATTTCAAGCAGCGCGGTTTTGATTTTCTGACGAGCGTTGGACAGGTGGACGCGCACCGTGTTTTCGCTGCATTCTACTATTGTCGATATCTCCGATGTGTTGAAACCCTGAAGGTCGCGCAGAACGAACACCTTTTGTTGCGAAGGGGACAGGTCTTTGGTCAATTGTTCAATGGTTCCAACCAGCTCCCGACGCTCAGTATCGACGTCGGGACGGACCGAATCGTTGTCGGGCATCGATTCAGTCTGTGAATTGGTCGAACTGATTTTGCGATGACGCGCTTCCCGACGGTGGTGGTCGATTGACAGGTTGACTGCAATGCGATAAACCCAACCGTTGAACGAATATCTGGAATCGTACTGGTGAATAGACTGGTAAAGCCGGACGAAAACTTCCTGGGCGATATCCTGAGCTTCATCGGCGTTCCCCACGATCCGGTAGGCGATTGAGTAGACTCTCGCACTGTGCATCTGGACAAAACATTTGAATGCTATCGGGTCGCCGGATCGCAGTTCTGCAATCAGGTTCTCAGACGTTTCCGGAGTTGTATTGGTCATCTGATCCGTCGTTATATCGCCGCCGATCGGCATTTCAAGGGTCAATGTAATCATTTCATGATACTCCGTTGCCCCTTAATACGAAAGAAAGGAAAGAATCATTTAGGCTGGAGTTTGAATAACGCTACTGATCGACCCCTAACTATCCAACAGGTAACGTCTTAGGTTAGGACCAAACTAAGGCCCCAGAGGAGCTTACCCTTGTTAACGCTACGTCTTGCGCTCTTTTTTCTTGGCGGCGGGGAAGAGGATGTTGTTCAAAATGAGACGATATCCCGGCGAATGTTTGTGCAGCACCAGTTCGGTCGGCGGGTCATGGACCATGTGACGGTAATCCTCCGGGTCGTGACCGGACAGAAAGGTGAACGTGCCCCGCCCCAGGTTGCCGTGGATATAGCGCACTTCGTCAAAATTGTCCGGTTGCCCCAGTACGATCACGAACTTCTTCAACAGCGACTTACGAAAGCCGGTGGTCTGCCCGAGAAAGCCGTTGACAGTGTTGGTGTGGCATTGTGTCAGCATAGTCGGCACCGGGTCCAGTTTGGCGGCAAAATCGAACAGGTAGAAATAGTCCTGACGTTCATCAAGAAAGCGCACTAACCTGTCCGGATAGGTATCGATATCGGAGTGACTGTACACCATCGCATCTAACTCCAGTCGAAAATTCTCGAAGGCGAAGGTGCGTGTGAAATCAAGGGCTGCCTGAGCACCGGGATCGATCGGGTCGCCGTCGATCTGACGCGGCACGATATCCAACCCCTCGGCGGCCAGCGCGATATCGATCGTCTCCGGCGCGGAACACATCGAGAAAAAGAACCCACCGCGACGCACGTAATCGTACACCGTCCTGGCCACATCAAGCTTCATCTCAGATACTTTACTGTAGCCCAACTTCCGAGCCATTTCCTCGTTGCTACGCACCTCGGCCTGATACCAGAGCTGATTGCGAAACGCGCCGTAGAACTTGCCGTACTGGCCGGTGAAATCTTCGTGGTGACAGTGCAGCCAGTCGTACTCTTCGAGCGCCCCGGCCAGCAGGTCTTCATCGTAGACGTTGTCGTACTTGATCTCGGCGTAGGTCAAGGCGAGCGTCACGGCGTCGTCCCAGGGCTCGTTGGTGGGAGGAGAGTAAACGGCGATAACGGGCGCTTTCTCAAGCTCGACCCGCTCCATAT
Organism: uncultured bacterium; assembly: GCA_965371755.1. Taxonomy (GTDB): domain Bacteria; phylum Zixibacteria; class MSB-5A5; order GN15; family FEB-12; genus JAJRTA01. Next base: position 3,764 of record CBDUZQ010000014.1, on the reverse strand, counting down.
TCTCAACCTCGATCTGACGATAGATATCCGCGACCTGTCCGGACGTTATTCGCTGGGCCGAGACACCCATAAGCAGACACAGGTTACTCATCTCCGTAGCGTCATCGATCAGGAACGACCCGCCGCGATAGTTGAGCAACCACTCGGCATGGTAGCCTTTGTCCAGGGCGCGGAAACAAACGCCGTACGCCTTGAGATGATCGGTCTGAGTGTCATCCATCGGAATCAGCAGCGACGCACCCTGCACGGTGACGGCGAGGGCTACAACGAATATGAATACGAATAATCTAATCATCTATCATTACCACATGCTGTCACTCAACGAGCGCGCGAAGCGCGAAAAAACAGGCTTGCCTGTGTCACCCTGAGCGGAGTCGAAGGGTGGCAAATCTCTCACCGGGTATGTCATACTTCGATTCCGCTCAGCATGACGGTGCGCGAAGCGCGATAAACACGGCTTGGCCGTGTCTGCCCCTTCATACACAAGCCTCAAAGTAACGATTACGATACTCTTGGCAACAGTGATTTTACGGGTCAAAGCCCGGTGGGTTCCACGATGTTAGCAAGCTGCCCTCTTGTGTTTTGCGCTTAGCTACTCGTTTGGGACGGGCGACCTCACGGACAACTCGGTGGTAGTGGGCCGAGATTGAACATGTAATCCACCAGGTAAACCAAATCGGAGATATCAATCAAGGCGGCCGGCGATCCATCGATGTTACCTTCCATCACACAGACTGGCGGCGGGCCGCTGGTGAACATGTAATCTACCAGATATACCAGATCCGAGATGTCAGTCGACGGCTGACCGTCATGATTGACGTCCCCTCGCATCAGACAGCAACAAGCGTCACCGATGCCGTCGTTGTTGAGGTCATCCTGTCCGGGGTCGTAGTGGTGCGGACAGATGTCGCAACCGTCGGGGATGCTGTCGTTGTCCAGATCAGCCAGATCGTCATAGCCGGGACAGAGGTCACAGCCGTCCGGTACGCCGTCACCGTCATCGTCGAGCTGATCGTCATGGCCGGGGCAAAGGTCGCAGGCATCGCCGACACCGTCGAAGTCGGAGTCGAGCTGATCGCTGTTGGCAGCCTCCGGGCAGTTGTCACAGACATCACCGAAATCATCACCGTCCTGATCGGCCTGGTCACTGTTGGCTGTGTCGGGACAATTGTCCGTGGGACAACTGTTGGCCGCAAAGCCGGGGTCACCGAACCCGTCGTTGTCCGAGTCGGTGCAATCGTCACAGTCGTCTCCGACCCCGTCACCGTCGCTGTCCTCCTGCAGATCATTGAACACGTTCGGACAGTTGTCGCAGACGTTGCCGAATCCGTCGCCATCATCGTCCTGCTGGTTCGGGTTGGGTACATCCGGACAGTTGTCGTCGGGACAATCGTTGGCGGCATGACCCGGATTGCCGAAGCCGTCGCCGTCGCTATCGGTGCAGTCGTCGCATGCATCGCCCATTCCATCGCCGTCCGCATCCTCCTGGAACTTGTTTTTCAGCGATAGACAGTTGTCGATGCTGTCGCAGACATTGTCATAGTCTTCGTCATCGCAGTAAAAGGGATCCTTGAAGGCAACGGTGGGATCGCCGAAGAGGGTCAGTTCGTAGTAACACCAGCGCATGCAGGGATCGTTGATACGGTATAGGTTGTCCTCTTTGGAGTCCTGGTTGGCCGGGCCGAGTTGGCGTATGTTCTCATCCGGGTTGAACACGGCATCCCAGAATTCGCGCATGAAATGCTGCGACGGACCGTCAGTGGAACCGGCCTCTGTTCCCCAACCCTCGCGCGTATTCATGATAGCGGCAAAGGCGCCTCGCTCCCCTTTGACGGTGGCGTATTCCGCCCAGCAGTCTTCGGGCGGCAGATCAAACCAGCCGGCGCGGCAACCCTGGGAATAGGCAAAGAAGTAACCGTTATTCTCAAGCGAGGCCGCCTGGTATTGGGACAGCTTGATGGTCATGTTATAAGCGGCGTGGCCGACGTGACTTATAATGTGGGCGCTGAAGCGGTCAATTTGACTGATCAGTAAGTTGGCCGGCCAGCCCTCAGGGATCCAGTCGAGGTCATACAGTTTTGAGATGGAATATGAGGACGAAGGAATACCGATAGTGCTGTATCCATTGTGATCGCTGCTGTCGATAAGTTCATCCATGTGGGGACCGCCCCAACCCTGCAGTTCACCGAGGTACTCCCCGCACAGCCAGACTCGAGCCAAGGACGGGTTCGCGCTTGTTGTGTACTGAATCGTCTTGCGCACGAAACGGCGAACGTCGGCGCTGTCGTCGGCGGCCACTCGGCCGATATACAATTCGGCCGACAAATCGACATCACCGCCGTCGTCACCATCGGTCGGTTCGCCCCAATACTGATCGCCGTCGTAATTGTAAGTGCCGTCGAGACAGGCGAAATAAAGATCCACCGGCATGTTATAGGCAAACCACGGGTCGTTCGATGATTGACCTTCCTGCCATGACTGCACAAATATATCCTTGGCCGGAATGGCGTCATCGTCACCGCCGATTATAACATACTGGATGCCGTCGGCGAGGTAGCGCTCACGGATGTAGTCACGCACGTCGTCGGGCTCGCTGCTGCCTACGTCGCCGATAGTGTGTATCTCAGTGGGGACACCGGTAGTGTCATGAAAACTCTTCAATGGTTCAAAGGCGGCGGCCAGCGATGGCGTGGTAAGGATGAGCAGATCATAGCTACGTGGGTCGCGTTCCGTCGCAGCACCATAAGTTAGCAGAGCGTCGGCGTTATCGACTTTAGCTAAAAGCTGGTGCTCATCGGCGGTAGATGCGCGGTAAAAAGGCGAGATTGAGCCGGTCGGCGCGGTGTGGACCGTCACCGTCAGGCGGGAGTAGCTTCGCAGTTCGTTCGCGGCGGGGTGGTATTGGACCGGATGCAGTTCGAGAATGAGAATACGGTAACCACGAAACAATTGTTCGCTGACGATCGCCAGCGGCGAGGCCGGGAAAGGAGCGTCCGAGGTGTAGAGGATCGAGTCAAGCATCAGCGGCGGCGGCGTGTAATCGCGAAGGTTCAATGGGACGGGCGTGGTCACCGGTGCGACGAGGCGATCGAGAGTCATCAGCGTCGGACGTTCCGGTTCAACAACGATGTTCTCAACAGCGTGGCCGTTCGGAATGAGTATGCGCGCCCCGCGACCGGGCAGCGACGGCTGGCCGATCTGACCGCCGGATGGTGCGCCCTTCACGGTAATACGGCTAAAAGTTCGGCCGTCGACCTCCACCGGCTCGCACTGTGGTGGGGAGAATACAAACGATTGAGTGATCTGGTCGGCCGCGACGGATTGAAAGCTTGACACGAACAGAAGAACAAGACCGACCGTGGTTAACTTGGACATGACACCTCCGCTGTCTTTGCAGTCGTCGCGCGGTGAGTCGCAGGGTCGCGGACCGGGCGGCGTGTACGTCTCCGTGAGGAGCCCGGCACCAGATACAATATAGCAGCTATCTCTAAGGTGACAAGGGATAAATAAGCTCTATGAACCAGGTTGCCTCGTCACTACGGACAAGCCGGTGGAGGCGGACCACCGGAGAACATATAGTCAACCAGGTACACCAAATCGGATATGTCGATGGCGTCACCTGGATCCATTCTGGTGCTGTCACGCGACCCCGCGTGACGGCTCTTGTAGGTCGAAACCAAGCCTGTCCTGAGCGCAGCCGAAGGGTGGCAAGCCACTTTTTCGCGCTGCGCGCCTCTTTTCCGTCATTCCCGCGAAAGCGGGAA
>CBDUZQ010000013.1:0-17877 GCA_965371755.1 uncultured bacterium | reverse complement strand
GAAGGCAATCCCGATCTCAAACCGGAACGCTCGGAGCATCTCGACGGCGGTTTTGAACTGAGCGGGCGGCACGAGCAGTTTGAACTCTCGGCTGGTTTGACATTTTATCGCAACAATGTCGACGACCTGGTGATCTGGGTTCAAGGAGCGCCGGATGGCGTCTTCAAACCTGAAAACCTGGGCGCTGCCCGCATAACGGGTCACGAAGATTTCGTCAGGCTCAAGGCCTTCGATGATGTCCTTGAGATTGCCTACAGCAACAGTATAACCCATGCCCGCAACAAGCAACCCGGTCACAACAGCTATGACAAATGGCTGACTTACACCCCGCGTTATGTCACGACGTTCTCCGTGCGGCTCGATTTCCGACCCTTCCACGTGGGCTACAACGGCCGAAAGGTGGCAGTTAGATACGCCACGGCCGACAATTACTGGTCATACGATGCCTATGCCCTGCATGATCTGACGGTCGGAACACAGATCGCGTTCACACCGCGCTGGCGGTTGCAACTCGACGGACGACTGCGCAACGTGACCGATGAGCAGTACACCCTGATCGCACAGCATCCCATGACAGGACGAGAATACGGCCTCAGCATGAAACTTACCTTCACACCGAAGGAACAAAAGAAATGAACAACCACACCCTAACTACAACAAACGGGCTTATTGAAAAAGGCGTCAACCGATGCTGGTGTCGGGCGACCCCGCCCGACACCTGCCATGCAACCCAGAGGCTGTCAGGCGAGTCGCCTGACAGCACCCACGCAAATGGGCTTGTTGAAAAAGCACCCTCTCTCGTCATTGCGAGCGACCGAAGACACTCATGTCGTAGGGAGCGCGGCAATCTCTTACGCCTATTCTGCCTGACGGCTCTTTTGCTGTTGGTTCTGACGTACAATCTGCCGGCCGCTGAGCCGACTGCCTGGGTGGCCAACGGCACCGGCGCCACGCTCTCGCGGATTAACCTGACCACCGGTGTCGTGACCAACAACCTCTTGCCGCTCGGCTCGGATTTGCTGTCCTATCCGAATCAGGTAATTGTCCGGGACACGCTGGCCTACATAGTCTGCTCTGGTACCGACGAGATTCAGATAGTGGATCTGAGCAGTGTCACCACCGCTGGTTTTATCAGCACAGGCGCTTTCTCAAACCCATACTGGATGGCGTTTCTCGATGACCAGACAGCTTATGTCACTAGTTTCGTCAATCACAGTTTGATGAAACTGGACATGACCACCGGCAGCGTAGTCGATGAAACGCCGATCGGCACCTCGCCCGAGGGTGTCATCATCCATGATTTCAAGGTATACGTGGCAGTCACCGCCTTTGACCAGGGCACTTACCAGTACGGACAGGGGAAGGTAGCTGTGTATGACACTCACACCGACCAGAAACTCCTCGACATCAACGTCGGCATGAACCCGCAGTACCTTGCCACCGATCGGTCGGGACGCATCCATGTCATCTGCACCGGTGACTACTGGTCGAAGTTCGGTATCGTCTACGTTATCGATGGGACCACTAACAGTGTGGTCGACAGTATAGCAGTCGGAGGTTCGCCGGGACAGTTAGCCATCAGCCCCGAAGATATCGGCTATCTGGCCGCCGGTGGCTGGACAGATGACGGGTACGTTTACACCTACGCCGCCGCCACCGGCGAACTGCTGCACGGCCCGACCAACCCACTGATTGTCGACTATGGTTGTTTGATGGCGGTCGCGTACCAGGATTCAACTGTATTTGTCGGGGGAATGTCGGACTTTGTCACTCCGATTGATTCGGCCGGATCGATTCTTGACCGGTTTGCTCTCGGCGACGGGCCTACGCATCTGGACTTCAACTATGTACCCGGTGATCTGGACGGCAGCTTCGTCATCGACATCGGGGACCTGGTCTATCTCGTAGATTTCATGTTCACCGGCGGCGAACCGCCGCGCTGGCCAAAATGGCGCGCCAATGTGAACGGCGATTTCGCTCAGGACATCTCGGACCTGGTTTACCTGGTCGACTACATGTTCACCGGCGGCCCACTACCGGTGGTCGGTCCAACCTGGCGGGAGTAAGGGGGTAACTGTGATAATTGGGTGTGGCGTGCTGTCAGGCGACTCGCCTGACAGCCATTGAGATGCACCGCAGGCGTCGGGCGAGGTCGCCCGATACCACCACTTAAGCTTTCAGCCCCCCCCTACTTCTTCCGCGGTTTGGCGGCTTTGGGGCGGCTCTTCTTTTTGGCAGGCTTCTTGGCGGGCTTTTTCTTCTTCGCCTTCTCGATCTCTTCGGCGAAAATCTTCTCCAGTGTGTGCGACGACGGCTTGAAATTAAGCAGACAGATTTCGAACAACTCATCGACGCGCTCGATAAAAGTGAACTTCGTTTTGCGCTGAATCTCTCTGGGGATCTCTTTGAGGTCTTTTTGGTTTTCCTTGGGCAGTACGACGTGGAAGATACCGGCTCGATACGCCGCCGATATTTTCTCTTTGGTCCCACCCACCGGCAGCACCTTACCGCGCAGCGTGACCTCACCGGTCATAGCTATGTCGTTGCGAATCGGACGCTCCGACATCACCGATGCAATCACCAGACAAACCGTCACGCCGGCCGAGGGTCCATCCTTGGGAATCGCGCCGGAAGGAAAGTGGATGTGGATATCGAATTCATTGAAATCGGCAGAATCGATCCCCAGCATATCGGACTTGGAACGCACGTAGGAGTGCGCCGCCTGGATCGACTCTTTCATCACCTCGCCCAGCGACCCGGTGGTGGTGATAGCGCCCTCCCCTTTCATCTTCAGCCCCTCGATAAACATCAGGTCCCCCCCGGCGCCGGTCCAGGCCAGCCCGGTGGCGGTGCCGATCTCAGGGACTTTTTCGGCCTTCTCCGGGATGTACACGGGCGAGCCGAGAAACGATTCAAGGTTCTTCTCGCCGATCGTCCAGGACTTTCTTTTCCCCTGCGCTTTTTCCAGGGCGATCTTGCGGAAGATCTTCTCGATCTGCTGTGAAAACCCCAGGAGACCGGCTTCCTGAGTATAGCCGGAGATTATCAGGGCCAGCGTCTTCTCCGAAATCTTGAACTCGGACTTGCGTAGTCCATGCTTTTTGAGAAGGTTGGGGATGATATATTTCTTGGTGATGACGATCTTCTCGCGCTCGATATAACCGGGGATCTCCATTAGTTCAAAGCGCGGGATGAATTGCTCCGGAATCTCCTCGAAGGCGCGCACTGAGCAGATGAAAAACACCTTACTCAGATCAAAAGGCACCCCCAGATAGCTGTCTGTAAAACGCGAATTCAGGCGCGTGTCAACAGCTTCCAACAGGGCCATATTGACCGAGGATTTGTTCTCGAGATTGAAGTAATCTATGTCCTCGATCAGAATCACCGGATCACACGAACCGGCATCTTTCATCGCCCTGATAATCTTGCCGGGCTGAGCGCCGAGGAAAGTCCGCGGCATGCCCTTGATCTCAGACACTTCGGAAATACCGCCGACGGAGATACGAATGAACTCCTTGCCCAGTGAACGGGCGATCGCTTTGGCCAACGACGCTTTGCCGGTTCCCGGCGCACCGACCAGACAGAGGGTCGGACCTTCGTCTATACCGCCGGACAGCTTGCGCACCGACAGTCGCTGCAGAATCTGTTCTTTGATGCTGGTCGGTCCGAAATAGTCGGTGCTGATGATTCGCTCGACCTCGGGAATCTCGTAATTCTCCGGGGTGACTTTTCCCCACGGCAGGGCGAGAATCCAGTCGAGATAGTTCTTGGTGACACCGTACTCAGCCGAGGCCGACGACAGCCGTGACAGTCGGTCAACCTCGATAGTCGCCCGCGCTTTCACCTCCGGGGGCAGGTGCGGAGACCTACTGATCACTTCCCGAACGCGAAACGCCTCCTCGGCCTGACCGTTGTCAGGTTCAAGGTACGGCTGTTGCCCACGAGCCGGCTGCCAGGGGATAAACGGCCGGGTTTGCCCATCCGACCGCCCTTGATAGCTTACTGTGCGCAAAGCTCCGGCATGTGTCAGAACCCGATCAAGGTGACCTAACATGAGACCGTAGCGGAGTTGCAGATCGACCGCTTCGAGAAGTTCCTGTTTCCACGCCAGGGGGAAATGAAAAAACGAGGCGACCCGGTCGGCCAGAAGGGAAGGATCGTTCTCGATAGCTTTTAGAATATAGACCAGTTCGGCCGAGTAGCTCGGGTCAAGCCGCGTGATTTCGTCGACCATACTGATTACTGCGTCCATCCGTCCCCGATGGCTCTTGGGATCACTGCTATCGAGTTCCAGATCCTGGACAGAGACGGTTGGGTAAGCGTCTGAGCAGGAGACTCTGGCTATGGCGATTCTCTTGAGTCCTTCGATAGTCACCAACAGCGACCCGCCGGGCGCCTCACGACAATCGCGCACCGTGGCCAAAGTAGCCATTCGATGGACAGGCGACGGCTCGTTCTCGTCGTCCGGCTGGGGCGAGAATGAGGCAACGAATTGCTGACCACTGGAGTGACAGTCTCTGATCAATTTGAGAGTCTCTTTGCGCCGCACCTGGATGGTCAGCAGATTGTGTGGAAACAGCACTGCTATCCGAAGACGCAATAGCGGGAAGTCCTCCGTTGGGCCTTCTGTCACCAGGGGTATTCGGTACCGGCTCTTGATTAGTATATCTGATGCCATTTTCATAGATATCGGCTATCCTTTCATTCCCTGAACCGCCGTTGATCGCAAGCTGTAATCCCTTGCTGTTCCGCACCTTACGACGCGGCGGCAATCATCGGACCTCTGCCTACTCGTTCATTAGCAACTGCTGATGGTCGCAGATCCACCGGCACTAATATAACGTAATTCGATGAGAAAGGGTTCTTAAAACTGGACGGCTGTTTTGTGGCGTCATTGCGGCTGGGTGGCCCGGACGTTCGTCCGGGTTTCAAAACGGTACCCCACCCAAAGCGGAGCGCCGGGTGGGTGCGCACTTGTTCCTTAAGCCTGTGCCCGGCAGATGTCCACATCTGCCGGGTTCATACGGAACGGACTTTGTTTCAAGTTGGTTTGTGGTGGACGAGTCTTCAGACTCGGCCACGAATGAAACAGGCGATGCCTGCCCGCGCGATCTGAAGATCACGCGGGCACAATATCATCCCTGCCGCATACGTCATTCCCGCACTGCAACCGAGGGTGTGATCTACCCCCACCACATCTTGTACCTCTAACCCCATAAACCACAACATATAAGACCGCAAAGAAAAAGTGATTTATCGTCACTTTTCGCTTGACACCTGCACAAATGTGCAGTATCTTGATTCCGAGCCGATAATCACAATAGATGTTGGAAAGGAGACCAATATGATTCAGGCCGGACTGGCACAAGGATATCCCGGAGCGGAACTGGCAGAGGACTACAGCGGCAACCCCGCAGACGCTGTCACGAGTTCACTGACAGAACCGGAAGGCTACAGCTATCTCAACGCCGCCACCTGTCCCGACTGCGGAGGTGGGATGGTGCGACTGGGTAACTGTTTCAGTTGTCCTCTTTGTGGTTTTGGAGGCTGCGGGGTTTGACAGGCACAGGCAAGCCTGTCTTTTGCGCTTCGCGCGCAATAGCGAGAAAGCACAGTATGACTGAGGAAACACGATGAGGTTAAGTGACCTTGCGAAATTCGGAATACCCTCCCGCATCATCGACCTCTGGCGTGATCGGCAGGGAGAATCGCTTCTGCCGGTGCAGAGTCGAGCGGTGCGACGCAGGTTGTTGGGAGCGGCCGATTCGAGCCGCGAGTATGAGCCTATCCGCATGATCGTTTCGGCGCCGACTTCGTCGGGCAAGTCGTTCTGCGCTGAGTTGGCGGCGGTGAAAGCACTCATGGCGCGGCGTCGCGTGGTCATGCTGTTTCCCCTGAAATCACTGGCTGAACAGAAATACGAAAGCCTGCAAAAATCGCTGGGACAGCTTGGTGTCGACTGTATCGTGGTGACCTCAGACCATCCTGAGAGCGACAAGAAATTCGCTGAGGGCAACTACCGGGTAGCGCTGGCTATTTATGAAAAATTCGATCTGCTGTTGACCGCCCGGCTCGACACTCTGAAAAATATCGGGCTGGTGGTGGTGGATGAGTTGCAGACGGTCGGCGAGCCGGGCCGGGGCGCGATTCTGGAGCGGCTACTCACCAAGATTCTTGCCTCGGTTTATACACCGTCGCTCCTGGGGTTGTCGGCTGTGATCGGCGATGATGCTGCCTCGGCCGGTCGTCTGGCCGATTGGCTGAAGGCCGAACTGGTCGAAGAAACCAGCCGTCCGATTGACCTATTGCGGGGAGTGGCGGCGGAAGGATCGTTTCGCTACCGTTTCTATAATAGTGGACTGGACGGCAGCGAATCATTTGAGAAAAACGAGATCGGCGATGAACCGATGGCTGGTTTTATCCGCCGGCTGAAATCGGACGATAGCTCGACGCTGGTCTTTCTAAAATCACGGCGGGACACAGTCGACGCCGCCTTCCGGCTGGCCGCAGCCGTTAATTGGCCGGCGGCAAACCACGCTCTGGAAAGGCTCGATGAAGAAGAACCGTCGTTTCTCATTCGCTCGCTCAGGCAGGCCTTGAGCCGAGGGGTAGCCTTTCACAATTCGGACCTTTCCCCGGGGCAGCGCACTATCGTCGAACAGGCGTTTATGGATAAAGCAGTCAAGGTTGTCTTCTCCACCACGACGCTGGCGATGGGGGTCAATCTTCCTGCCGACAGCGTTTATCTGGAAACGGTCAAGTACACCTCGGGTGAATACGGCGGGGGGCCGACCCTGGTGCCGGTGAGTCGTTCGGAGTTTGACAACATGACGGGACGGGCCGGACGGCTTGGTCTGACCGATCAGAATCGACCCGGTCGCGCCGTGGTGCTGGCCGAGACCGATTTCGACCGCGATATTCTCTGGGAAAGCTACATCGCGCCGGATCGTCCGGAACCGATCAAGTCGTCTCTGGCGACTGTACCCTGGCAGGATTGGTTGCTGGATATGATCGCCTCCGGCCTGGCGCATGACGGCTATGAGATCGATAAACTGTTCGCGCAAACTCTCTGTGCCGCCGAGAGTGCCGCTCCGGTCGACTTTGAGCCGGTACAGCAGAGCCTGATTGCCAACGAACTGATCCGGCGTGATGACACGGGTCACCTGAGTGTCACAGCCGTCGGTCAGGCATCGGCGATATCGGGGTTATCGGTGGCCCAGACAGTCAATTTTCGGCGACGACTTGAAGATGACCGGCCCGATGGCGATCTCGGATGGATCGCACTGGTTCTCTCCAGTCCAGGTTGGGCGTTGCCGCCCGGCTTATTGTCGCGATGGGAACATGCCGAGGGAGTACCGGTGAAAATGCTCTATCACTATTTCGGCGATGCGGTCGGCGAGGTCTCATTCCTTTTGGGCGAGTGTCGACTGAGCGAACCGCTGCCGTATCGCGTCGCAGCGACGGTGAAAGCGTTGATGCTTCTTCAGCAGTGGCGACGGATGACCCCGGTGAAGCAACTCGAAGAACAGTTCCAGATGCATCTCGGTCAGATGCTCTCGTTGGGCGATACGGCTGCGCATCTGGTCTGCGGGCTGGCCTCGCTGATCGAGGCGGAAGACCGCGATTCACCGCTCGCCGGCAAGTTGCGCGAGTTGGCTTTCAGTCTCCGCTGGGGGATACCGGTCTCGATGCAGGAGTTGCATCGGCATTTCAGACAAGTTTTCAACCGCGCCGACTTCGCTTCGCTGCAACAGGCGGGGATTGAGACAGTACCGCAACTCGGAAAACTCTCAGAGAATGAACTGAAAGAAATTATCAAGGGGAAGCGGAAATTGGCGCGCCTTCAGAAAAGATTGCAATCTATAGGAAAGGAGTTCGATATGAATCACGATGTAGCAACTGTCAGCCAGTCGGTTCAGAAGGGAGGTCCGCCGCTGGTCACCTCGCCGCGGTCGGTGGAGATCGACGGCAGCTATGAGCGCGAACGGTACCTGGTAAAGATCGATGGTTTCCCGGTGCGGTTGACCGGCAAGTCGTTCAAGTATTTTGCCAAGCTGGCCTGGTCGCGGCTGCACAGTGAGTCCGGATGGATCTACAAGGAGGATTTGGAAATCGGGTTCAACCAGGCGCGTTATCTCTATCGCATGAAAAACGAGATCAACAGTTGTCTGAAATGCGATTGGCCGGTGATCGAAAACAATCGGCTCGGTTACTACCGTCTCAGTGCCGACCCGTCCCAGGTACAACTAAACGTGGAATGCCTCAAGAACCATCCCGACTGGGAGGTGCGCTCGCTGGTCTCGGATCAGGGCCACCAAGCTGCCAACTGACGTGGTGTGATCTGAGTATCGACACTGTTCGCAGTACCCTGTCATTCCCGCGTAGGCGGGAATCCATCTTCATCTTCGCTACCACACTGTATCACGGATGGATCCCCGGACTGCGCGGGGGTGACATGATCCGGTAGATATCACGTTGCTCGAAACCCCTGCGATCTTCGCCAAAGTATTGTGGAAAGGCAACCCTGGGCACCACCGGTACACACGCTCGCCTCCGGCGAACGCAGGAACAGGTGAAATATACAACTGCAACACAACCTGTCCGCTTACGGTTAGCGCTACTTGAACCAGCCTGCCCGCTTTTTAATTGATCGATCTCTCCACGCAGCATAGTATAAACATCAGATGGATAGATATGTTCAAGAGTGAGGTGATGAAAAAAATACTTAAGATACTCGCATGGCTGGTCGGCATCGTGGCCGTCCTCCTGATCCTGTTGGTTGTCGCCGCGAAGCTGTTCCTGCCCGCCGAGAAGATACGCGACCTGGCCGTCGAGCAGGCCAGCGCAAGACTGGATCGCGAGGTGACGATTGCCGATCTGGACGTTTCGTTCTGGGGCGGTCTGGGTGTCAAGTTAGTCGACGTTACCGTAGCCAGTCCGGAGCAGTTCGAGGTCGGTGATCTGCTGACCGCCGACAATATCGATGTGAAACTCCAGTTATTCCCGCTACTGTCGGGGGAGTACCGAATCGATCGGCTGATTGTCAACTCTCCCCGGATCGTGATGAAGAAGAACGCCGATGGCTCCAGCAACTACGCATTTCCATCGATGGACGAGCAGCTCCCCGCCGACATCGCCGAGGGCGTCTCACCGGAGGCGAAAGCGGCAGCGGCGGCAGTGACCTTCGACCGCCTGGAAATCAACGACGGACAACTCGAGTACTTTGACGACAGTTCCGGCCTGTCGCTACGGCTGGTCGGACTGGATCTCTCGACATCGCTCGAAATCCCCCGCGAAAATGTCTATCAGTCAACCGGGAGAATCCGTGTTGACAGCCTGCTGGTAGTAATGGATGACTCCCTGCCGTCGTTCGCCGTGGACCTCCAGTACCACGCTGATTACGATATGGCCAGGAAGCAAATCATGCTGCATGAGTCTGAACTGTCCGTCAACGGATTGGAGTTTGAGTTGACCGGCAGTGTCGATCACGGCAAGAGCGCCACCCGAGGTCGCGCCAGCGTCAGGTCCAAAGAAATCCAGGTAGCCGACCTGTTCGGACTGCTGCCGCCGGAACAACTGGCCGCGCTAGAAGGCTTCGATCTCGATGGCGCATTCACACTTGACGTCGACCTGTCTTATGATGAATCAAAGACGGAGCCACTCAGTTACTCAGGTAGCGCCGTGATCACCGACTTGGAAATGACGGGAAACGACATCCCCGGCAAGCTGAAATTCCGGCGTGCCCTGGTTGATTTCGAGGTGGACAACTTGCGGATGAATATCGAGGACGGCTCTTTCGACGGTCGGCCGCTGACGGGACAACTGACCGTGAACAACTTCGACGACCCCTCGGTGAGCGGAGAGTTGGCCGGGAGGTTGAACCTCGCATTTGTGGAACCGTTTCTTCCGGCCGAAGCAGAGCACCAGCTTACCGGCGAGTTGGAGTTCGACACCAAGTTCTCCGGACTGGTGTCGCAACCGGCTGAGATGCGGTTTTCAGGTGATCTGTCGGTCAAAAACGGCAGCTACCAATCCAATCTCCTTCCGGAGCCGATCCAAAAGTTCTCGCTGGATATATTTGTCGACAACAGCCTGACGCGCGTGAGGGAGTTCTCGCTAGAGACAGCCGGCGGCAATCTGTCGTTCTCGGGGCGCATCAACAATCTGGTGCCGTACCTGATGGCTGACTCATCCGAAGCAGAGAGCGTGCCGCCGTCGATGGATGGTGTCATAAAGGGATCGTTGGACTTGGCGATGCTGACTCGGTTTCTCGATCAGGAAAGTCACCCCCAGATGGCTGGTCGGCTGGAGATGGATATCAACCTGACCGGCAGCGCCGATCAGTTCTCCAATTTCAAACCGCGCGGCAGACTCTCGCTTACAGATGCTTCCTATAACGACGATAACATGCCGGAGCCGATTGAGCACCTTGCAGTCGATCTGCTGATCGCTCCCGATACGATCACGGTGCAGGAGATGCAGGTGAAGTTTACGTCATCCGATGTCTCGTTCACCGGCAAGCTGATCGATCCGTTTCCCTACCTGCTGCCTCTTGAGATCGTGGACCAGAGCCGGGTCAAGAAGCCGATGTTCATGTTCGAGTTGTCATCGCAGCGTCTGAATCTTGACCGTCTCTTCCCCGAGGCGGTGCCCGGTTCGGGTGTCAACCGAAGTAGTCTCCCGGCCGATTCGGTCCCGCCAATTATCCTGCCGGACATCAACGGGCGGGGACGCTTTCACTTTGACACGCTGATATATAGTCAGGTCGAGTTCAGCAATATCAAAGGGAAGGTTGTCGTCAAGGATCGTAAGATCAGTTGCCACGACGTGACCGGTAATGTGTACACCGGAGAGGTCAAGGGTAACACCACTATTGACTTGACCGATTTTGAGAACCCCGTTTACCAGGGTGAGTTTCAGGCCAGGCAGGTCGAGGCGGATGATTTCATTTCGCGCTTCTCGAAAATGGGCGGCTTTCTGTTCGGCAAAATCGACCTCAACGGCAGTTATGACGCTCGCGGCTGGGAGCCGGAGGAGTTTCTCAACTCGCTTTCGATGGATGGCAAGATGGACATGAACGACGGCAAGCTGCGCACTTCCGGCGCCACCTATGAACTGGTGAGCAATCTGGCGTCGCAGTTCGGTGAGTCGTTTGCCCAGGAACAGACACTGAAGAACGCCATGACCAATATAGTCGTCAAAGATGGTCGGGTGGGCATAGACAAACTGACAACGGCTCTCGGTGACCTGGGCGACCTGGAGTTGGACGGATACTACAGTTTCGACGGTGGACTGAACTATCAG
Source organism: uncultured bacterium (assembly GCA_965371755.1). GTDB lineage: Bacteria > Zixibacteria > MSB-5A5 > GN15 > FEB-12 > JAJRTA01. The sequence goes on along the minus strand of CBDUZQ010000013.1, from coordinate 6,573 downwards.
GGATCGCTCTTGCTGTCAAAAGAAAGATCGCAGAGATTGCTGGGCGGACTATCGTCCTTCTTCGGTAATGACAACGGCGGTCGAGTGAGATTGCCGCTCTCAATCGGCGGGACGATGGACAGTCCAAAGCTGAATCTGGATATCAGCGCCATTAAAGACAATCTTGGCGACAATCTAAAAAAGAAAGCCGAAGGTCTCCTGAAGGACCTCTTTTAGAAGTGATGTGGGCGGGTCATCGACATACTTCCCCGGTGCCGTCAGGCGACTCGTCTGACAATCTCCTGGTTAAGGAGAAAACGTCGGGCGGGGTCGCCCGACCTCACCTGAGCTGGATTGCTGCTTTCGCAGGAATGACCGTCGTGGCGCTTCTAAGTCTGGTCACTATTGGCCTGGTCATGCTGTTGACTTCCACCGCTTCCGCCCAGACACGCGGCCATAAGCATCCGGATTTCAGGGCCGCCTCGCCGCCCCATATCCCACCCGTGCGCTACAGCTTCCGCGGCGAAGTCAAACCGGAATCGCTGTTGGTGCGCGGACTGCTCGAAGTCGAATACCGCAACCGCACGGACGACAGTGTCGGTGAGGTTCGTTTCTTCACCGGGATACCTATCCTTGATCCTCACGACACCAGCGCGAATACAGAACCACCGAGTTTTGCACTGGACTCGATGCTGTGCTACGGCGTGCCGTTGTCCAGCAGTGAACTGATTGTCGACGGCCTGACGATCACCGCCGTCTTCCCTCGGCCACTCGTACCTGGGGAAAAGGCGTTTTTCATTATGACATTTGAGACGACACTTGATCCGAAAGATGCATCTGATGGTGTGGTCTACACCGGATGGTACCCGAAGGCCGCAGTATACCGCGATGGACGGTGGTACACGCCGACCGAGGGAGTGATCGGTCAGAGTGTGCCGGAGTTTGCGGATTTCGCAATCGCGCTCAAGATAGACTCGGCCTACAGTTTGGTCTATCCCGGTGAGCTGATCAATGACAGGGAGCACTACGGACTACTGCCGCCGGCGCACAACGATTCAGTTTATGTCGACATCGTCAACCAGCACCAGCAGGAGTTTGCAGGGATCAAGTACCAGCCTCTGTTCGAGTCCGGGTACAAGAACTACTACATTCGCTCCAAGAATGATATAGATTTTTCATTTGTCGCACAGAAGGGGCTGATCCGAGACCGCGCCTTTGTCGATAGTTTGACAATTGAGGCGTGCTATCCGCCGGAGTTGAGCGAAGTGTGGGCGGGGTTCGTGGCGGCGGAAGCAGCTCGTGTGACGCGTAGTCTTGAGGATAAGCTTGGGACGTTTCCATATCAACACTTACGTATTGCCTCGTCTAACGCCGCACCTACCGGTGTTGACAGCCGTCAAGTAGTAATTCTGCCATCAGACGTCACCGACACACAGCTATTGAGAACCATTTTGGCGGTGCAGATATCTCAATGCTGGTATCCGGTGTGGCCGTCGGATTCAAATGACACGTCCCCCGCCATTCTACCGCTACGGGAGGAAGATGAGTAGATCATCGATAGTGATCCTCGTTTCGATACTGGTATCGGCGGCCATCGGCGACGCATCGTCACAAACCCCGTTCGACAAATTCTCCCGCGACGCGCAAGCAACCCTCGCCGCTGGTGATTATCCAAGCATCTACTGGATCTTTGTCGACAGCACGGCGGTCGCCGAGCAACCGATCCCTTTCACCATTCGCGCTCACCTCAGACGCGCCAAAGTGGACGCGGCGGGTCTGCTCATCGATCAGCGGGACCACCCCATCGCACAGGCGGCCCTTGACGCCATCGAAAGCACCGGCGTCACTATCCGTCACGCCTCACGCTATCTCAGGGCGGTTGCGGTGATCGCAGATTCGGCACAGATAACAAAAGCAGCATCGCTGCCCTTCGTTGATAAGGTGCATACCCTGAAGACACTCCAGACGACGCTGCCGGAGATCGTGAAGTTCAATCTCGACGAGCTTCCCAAGAGCACTGTCGACTATGACTATGGCGAATCGCTGCGACAAAATCGATTCATCCAGGCCGACCGGCTTCACCGAATGGGTATTACGGGCGCGGGTGTGGTGATCGCGATCTTTGACACCGGTTTCGACACCGACCACCCGGCCCTGTCGACAGCGTCGATCCTGGCTCGTTATGATTTCATCAATCTGGACAGTTCTGTCGGCGAGGCCGAGTGCACAGATCATCCTCAGAATTATCACGGTACGTTGGTTTATGGAGTGATTGCTGGTTACGTGCCTGATACGCTGATCGGCGTGGCGCCTGATGCCGATTTCCTGCTCGCCAAGACTGAAATCACTTGCGACGGCACGGAGATCAAACTCGAAGAGGACAACTGGATCGCCGCCGCCGAGTGGGCCGACTCCATCGGTGCTGATATTATCACGTCATCGCTGAGCTACAGTGAATTCACTGACAGCGGCAGCTACACGCTTGATGATATGGACGGCAACACGGCGCTGATAACAATAGCCGCCGACATCGCGGCATCGAAGAACATCGTCGTCGTCACTTCCGCCGGCAACAGTCGTGGGTCGTCATGGAACAGTATCGCCGCCCCGGCCGATGGTGACAGTGTGCTGGCCATCGGCGCCGTCAACCCGGACTCAAGTCTGGCCGGCTTTTCATCACCCGGCCCGACTGCTGATGGTCGTTTCAAACCGGACGTGACGACCTTGGGTGTCGCCGTCTACACTACCCATCCGCCGCCCACCGGCGGTTTCTCGTTCGCCGGCGGTACATCGTTCTCGGCTCCGTTGGTGGCGGCCGGCGCGGCACTGGCGCTTCAGTATGACCCGACCATGACCGCTGAACGCTTCCGTGAGTTGGCACGGTCAACAGCTAATCGGGCCGACAATCCCGACAACGATTTCGGTTGGGGGCTGTTCAACGCTTTTCGCGCCTCCGGTATCCCCACGTTGGATGTCATTGACACCATTCGGGTGGTAGTCGGCGAGGTGCAGGAGATCGTGGTGAGTATGAACGGTTCACCGGAGACACCGCTGCTCCTGAGCCTGCCTGATGCACCGACCGGTGTCGAAATGGAAGATTACGGCGACGGCAGCGGTCTGCTGACTATCACCGGCTCAGCCGACAACCCGCCGCAGGTTCGCTTTCATATTATCGCTGTCACTGATCTATATTCCGACACTCTAAACATCATCCTGGAGACGATTGTCGTCACCGACCGCTCCATTTATGCCGGGCCGAATCCGTTTGCCGATTCCGTCCGGATTTTCGTCGACCCCGCCGCCGGCTGGTTCAATTCTGTTTCAATCTTCAACGTCGCCGGCGAAAAGATATGGGAGAAAGTCAACTCACACCCAGTTTCGACCGATAGCTTAAGGGAATGGACGATGATTGCCTGGAATGGCCGCAACCATCAGGGCCAAACGGCTGCCGCTGGAGTATACCTGGCCGTGGTTAGGACCGACCGACAGGAAGTCATCCTTAAGCTGTTGAAAACAAACTAAGATGTGAGCCTGATGACCACCAGGAGCGCTGCCCCACCCATTGGGTTGTGTCGTTGTGCGGAGTGCAAGATCGATCTGAGGGGGCGTTTTGTCTTTGTCGATGATGAGACGGAAACGCTTCTGGGTCGCCCGCGAGAGGAACTGTTCGGCCAACCAATAACGGACGTGCTGGATCAATCCTCGCAGGATGTTATCGACCATATCCTGGCCGTACGGAATCATTACGAAACGCACTTCGACTATGCTCCGCTCACTTTGATCTCCAGGGATGGCCGCCATCTGCCGGTCGATGTGACCATCTCACTCTGTTTTAACAGCGGTAATCCGGTCAACTATCAGTTGATTCTGAAACCCCACAGCAGCCAGGTCCGGACGATCGACGATATTGAGACCGGCCTTGGCACCGAAGAGTTCGTCGAGCGCTGTTTGGCGTTGGAGCCGACTGCTCGCTACCGACAGTTGGCCGAACTGCTCCGGGAATTCGCAGCCGCCGAGCAAGTAGCGATCTATCTTGTCGCCGGGGACCATCTGGAACCCCGAGCCGGGGCTGGAAAAGACGGCGAATCGCCGTTTGTATTTGATTCCATACCAGCGGTGAACGACCTGCATCAGAGAATAGCTCTCACCGATGAGGAGTACGCCTTCACCGATACTGATAATGCCCGGATGGCTCAAGACGCCGACGGTGTAGCGCCGCCGGAATTTGTGACCCCGGTATCAGTCGAGGATGATGTCTGCCTGTTGCGGTTTATCTTCGACCCGACCATGGCCTCGGATGCCAAACAGTTGGCAGTCATGCGCGCCCGTCTGGCCAAACGACTGGTTGGACACTTGTTCAACAACCGACCCGACCTGGCTGAGACCGATAGTCACGACATCAACGTGCAGTTCACTATCGGTTTTCTATCGTCGCTGGGCATCGGCGCTTTCCTAACCGATGCGGCTGGTGGGATAATAGGCTACAATCCAGCCCTGGCGGATATGCTCGGGGAGGTTGGCTTGGGCGAGACCTGTCATGATTTCGTCAGTTTGTTGGAACAGGGTGAGAACGCTGGTCTGGCCGCCCTGCTCGACCGTAGCCCAACTGATGACAGCGGTGAACGCCGCGTCGAGGTGACCTTGCCGTCCGGAGAACACTGTCTGCTGGTTGTTATGCGGTTGTCGGATGATGTCGCGGATCATAGTGCCTGCTGGGTGTTTATGCGCAAGTCGCCCGGTGAGGCCGGGCCAACAGAAAATCCCGAGAGGCGAGACGCTATGTCGAGGCTTATCGATGATCTGAAACCGACCCTCGATGAACTCACCAGTACCGCTGAACAACTGAGCAGCGACTACTGTCAACAGGTAGGTAAGCTGGACGATATAGTGTTGGGTCGCCTTCACGACAGCGCTCGCACCCTTCACCAGCTACTGGACGGCAGCTCCCTGCCGCTGTCGTCATCATCGCAGGATTCGGAGTGATATTGGAATCACAACTGGCCATACTCTTGATAACCGCCGACCGTGACGGCGCCAAGTCCCTGTCGAGAGAAATCAAGGAGTTGTTCAGAGGTTGCCGGATTTCCGGATGCGAACCGACCCTGGCGCTGCAGACCCTGCGTAATCGCTATTTCGACCTGGCTGTACTTCACCGGGAAAATAACGACCCCTGCTACTATGAACTCGTTCTGAACATCGGACACCTGGCCGCCGACATGCCGGTAATTGTTTCCATGCCCTCCGGGGATGATTCCTGCGCCAGACAATTCGACTCGCTGAATTCCGTACACTGCCTGATTAGAGACGATGGGTTCCAAAAGACGGTGATGACGGTAATCGAAGAAGTACTTCGCGATTCCGCAGACCGGTCACTCGACTGGATCGGATATAGCGACGGCGCGACTGAAACCCAGGCCGAGCTGATACGAACTACCACCGGCACCCTGTCACACGAGATTAACAATCCCCTTATGGCTATCCTGAGTATATCTGAGTTGATACTGAATGACCACAATAAGTACAACCCTGACATTACCCGCAAGATCACGATGATCCGTCGCTCGGCCGAACGCATCGAATCGAGTTTGAAACGACTGGCCAGCATCTCTGAGCCGGTACTAAGGCAGACTCCGATCGGGCCGATGATCGATCCGGAGCAGTCTCGCCGAACCAGGAAACGGTCCAAAACTCGGTCATAACTGCTAATAACGGTTGACAAACGGCAGCAGGTCTCTATTTTTGACCGCAATCCAGTTGACTGGGAGTAGCTTATGAATTCAATGACAGGATTCGGCCGAGCCGAATTGACCACGAAGATCGGAAAATTCACCACTGAAATAGCGAGCGTAAACAATCGCTTTCTGGAGGTATCGGTCCGTCTGCCCCGTTCATTTTTTGCCTTGGAACCAAAAGTGCGCAAGCTGATTAACGGCCAGCTGAAACGCGGCAAGGTGCATCTGTTCGTCAACTACGAAGTGCCGGAAGGTGTGCCCGAGAAGTACCCCATCAACCGCCCGGCAGCCATCTCCTACTACCGTCAGTTAACAGCCTTGAAAAGAGAACTTAAGCTGAAGGATGACATAAGGTTGAGCGATTTGCTGCTGCTTCCGGAAACCAGCGCCTCAGACCAGACCAGCCTCGATCCCGACCGATTCTGGCCACCGTTAGAACGATCGATTGAGAAGGCCTTGACCCAACTTATCGCCATGCGGCGCAAAGAGGGTCAGGCAATGGCCCGCGATATGGCTGCTCGCCTCAAAACTATCAGTCGCCTGAACCGCGAGATCACAGTATTGACGCCTCAGGCGGTGCAACTGTTCCGGACGAGACTGACCGAGCGTCTCGAGGATCTGTTAGCGCGGCCCGTCGGAGACCCGGTCCGACTGGAGGAAGAGATCGCAATCTTCGCCGAGAAGGCCGACATTACTGAAGAATGCACTCGGATGGTCAGCCATGTCGACCAGTTTCGGGCCACCATGAAACTGAAGGGTTCAATCGGCAAGACCATCAACTTCATCCTCCAGGAGATGAATCGCGAAGCCAACACGGTTGGTTCCAAGACTTCGGACATCAAGATTACCCGGGCGGCTATCG
>CBDUZQ010000012.1:0-18328 GCA_965371755.1 uncultured bacterium | reverse complement strand
GCCAGGAGCAACAGGTTCTTATACATCATGGTCAATGATGATCGTGACCGGTCCCCGGTTCACGAAGCGAACATCCATCCGGGCGCCAAACACGCCGCTTTGCACTTTCAACCCGGTTTGTCTTACCTGTTCGATGAAACACTCGTACAACCGTTCGGCCTCTTTTGGTTCCTGGGCATCGTTGTAGGAAGGCCGTCTCCCTTTGCGCGTGTCGGCGTACAGAGTGAACTGTGAGACGATCATGATCTCGCCGCCGACATCAACCGCTGAGAGATTCATCTTGCCGTCGTCGTCGTCAAAAATGCGCAAATTTACCAGTTTGTCGGCCAGCCAGGTGCACGACGCCTCCTGATCACCACGTTTCGTCCCGAACAGCACCAGCAATCCTTCTGATGTTACGCTGTGCGTTTTGCCGTCGATTAAAACCTCGGCATCTGTTGTTCTCTGTACTACCAGCCGCATTACACTCCTTTGAGCGCTGAATATACGGCAATGGCCGTCAAAGACAAACGGATTTAGAAAGTTGGCGTAAGAATAGTATAAATCACTTGCATTCCATATAGGACAGGTGTTGATTTATGCGCATGGATGCACGCAGCAGGTCTTTAGGGATCGACATCGGTTCGGTGTCGGTGAAGTTGGTACTGGTCGAGAACGACAAAATCGTAACCTCGGCTTATCGCCGTTTTCAGGGTAATCCGTTCGAGACACTCAGAGAACTGCTCGATGAGCAGTTCGGTCATCTCACCGCACAGTCATTCTGTCTGGGCGCGAGCGGTATCGGCGGCAAAACCGCCCAGAAAGTGTTGGGTGGTCGTTTCTTTGGTGAGATCGGCGCCCTCGCTGCTGGTAACTACCGGATTGTCCCTGAAGCAAAGACCGTTATCGAAATGGGTGGCGAGGATTCCAAGCTGCTGCTTCTCGACAGCGAACGACAACTGGTTGTCGATTTCGCTATGAACGCGCAGTGCGCCGCCGGGACCGGCTCGTTTTTGGATCAACAGGCCGGGCGGCTGAAGATCAGCATCGAGGAAGAGTTCGGTCAACTGGCCCTGAAATCGAAGAACCCACCGCGCATCGCCGGGCGCTGTTCGGTATTCGCCAAGACCGACATGATCCACCTACAGCAGATAGCCACGCCCGACTATGACATCGTGGCCGGTCTCTGTTTTGCCGTGGCGCGCAATTTTAAAAGTTCGATAGCCCGCGGCAAGAAATTCGTCAAACCGATCGCCTTTGAGGGTGGCGTTGCCGCCAATCCCGGAATGGTGCGCGCCTTCACTGAGATTCTCGAACTGGAGCCGGGCGAACTGATCATCCCGGAACATTTCAACACGATCTGCGCTCTTGGGGCAGCACTATTGGCCCAACAAAAGGGATGCATGGTCGAGAATTTCGATCCGGCCAAAATCGACGCCTACCTCAAGTACCGCGAGGTGCCGGATTCCGGGCGTGAGGCGCTTTCGTTCAATTTCCCGGACACCAAACATTACGACATTACGCTGGCGGCCAGGCCGCAGGATATCAACAATCTGGATGTCTACCTGGGCATCGATGTCGGATCACTCTCAACTAACTTAGTGCTGATCGATAAAGACCAGCGCGTCATCGCCCGGCGCTACCTTATGACCGAGGGTCGTCCGATTGAAGCGGTTCGCCGTGGACTGGCCGAAATCGGTGAAGAATTGGGCGATCGTATTAACATCCTGGCCGTCGGCACCACTGGTTCCGGGCGTTATCTTACCAGCGATTTCGTCGGTGGTGATGTCGTCCGCAATGAAATCACTGCTCAGGCTACGGCTGCGGTCGCCATTGATCCCGACGTCGACACTATCTTTGAGATCGGTGGCCAGGATTCCAAGTATATCTCGATCGACAACCGAGCCGTGATCGATTTTGAGATGAACAAAGCCTGCGCGGCCGGTACCGGATCGTTCCTGCAGGAACAAGCGGAAAAGCTGGCCATAAGGATCGAGCATGAATTCGGCGAGAGGGCCCTGAAGGCACAGTGTCCGGTCGGCTGCGGCGAACGCTGCACGGTGTTCATGGAATCCGACTTAGTGGCGCATCAGCGTACCGGCGCCTGCAAAGATGACCTGATTGCAGGGTTGGCTTATTCAATCGTGAGCAACTACCTCACCAAAGTGGTGGAGGACCGGCGCATCGGCGACAACATCTTTTTTCAGGGGGGGGTGGCCTGGAATAAAGCAGTGGTGGCGGCGTTTGAGAAACTGATCGGCAAAACTATCACCGTACCTCCCCACCACGATGTCACCGGAGCCATCGGAGCTGCTATCCTGGCCATGGAAAAACTTGACCAGCCCGGCTTCCAGACGACTTTTCGCGGTTTCGATTTGCATAAGAGAAAATACACCATCAGCGGCTTCACCTGTGAGGACTGCCCCAACCACTGTGAGATTCACAAGGTGGAGTTGGAGGGTGAGGAACCGTTGTATTACGGCAGCCGCTGCGAAAAGTACGATGTTACCCAAAAATCCAAAGAGGATCTGCCGCCGGACTATGTCAAAATCCGTCAGAAGCTCCAGTACCGCCGCTACCTGAAGTTCAAGAAACCGGCCAAGCCACGTGGGCGGATCGGCATTCCGAGGGTGCTTCATTTCCTGGAGTACTATCCGTTCTGGCTGGCGTTCTTCGAGTCGCTTGGTTATCGCGTCGTCAACTCCGATGTTTCCAATCAGGCTATCGTCGAAGATGCTCTTGAACTGTTCAGCGCCGAGACCTGCTATCCTATCAAAATCGTCTTTGGCCATGTGGCCAACCTGCTGAAAAAAGACGTCGATTGCATCTTTCTGCCGTCTCTGATAAAGGTGGCCGAAGAGACCGATGAGTCCGAGGACGGCGCATACATCTGTCCCTACGTCCAGGCGGTTGGGTCATCAATCAGACCGGCCTTTGACTTTGAGGCTGAAGGCGTGAAACTGATCACGCCGGCCATTCGTCTGAGCCATGACGTGGCCAACCTCAAGCATGGCCTCAAGCAGGTGGCCACTGAATTCAAGCTATCCGATCGGCAACTGAGCCGCGCTGTGGAATGCGGCCGGCGGGCCTACAAAGCGTACAAGCAGCAACTCCATGCTGAGGGCGAGAAGGTTTTGAAGGAACTTACCCCGGACGAGAAACTGCTGGTGATTGTCAGCCGACCGTACAACGGTTATGATCCCCGACTGTCACTGGAATTACCGGATAAGGTCCGTAACCTCGGCCTTAAGGCGCTACCGCTTGATTTCCTGCCGTCGAACGGCGAGGAGGAAATCCCAGACATGTACTGGCACTACGGTCGGACCATCCTCGGGGCGGCTGACCGGATTCGCAAACATCCCAATCTATTCGCGATCTACATTACATCTTTCGGCTGCGGACCGGATTCGTTCATTACGCACTTTTTCCGCAAGCAGATGTCCGGCAAACCATACTTGCTGCTGGAACTGGATGAACATTCAGCCGACGCCGGGATGATCACACGCTGTGAGGCGTTCATAGATTCGCTACGCTTCTACGAGTTCAGCCCACCGGTAACGACGTTTAACATCGCCAAAGATGAATTCCGTCCGTTTGAGAAGACGATCTATATTCCCAACATGTGCGACCACGCCTATCCCGTGCGGTCGGCGATGCAGCGATGTGGCTTGACGGCTGAGGTGCTCGACGAGCCGGATGACTTGACGGTCGAGTACGGCAAGAAATTCACCTCCGGCAAAGAGTGTTTCCCCTGTCTGGTCACTACCGGCGACATGATTAAGAAAGTCAAATCCGGCGAGTTCGATCAGTCGCGCGCGGTATTCTTCATGCCGGGCGCCGACGGTCCCTGTCGCTTCGGTTTGTACAGCCAATTCCATCGGATCGTGCTGGACGATCTGGGTTACAAAGACGTACCGATCTTCTCTCCCAATTCGCGAGACGGGTACAGCCAGTTTGGACTGGAGAACACACCGTTTCGGAAGCTCGCCTGGAGTGGCGCGGTGTTCGTGGATTGCGTTGCCAAAATGTTGTATCGAACACGTCCTTACGAATCGACCCGTGGTAAGGCAGAGAAGCTGTATTACCACTACATCGGCCGGATGGATCAGGCTATCCTCCATGACGAGCCGCTCGATAAAGTGCTGGTGGAGGCGACCACCGAATTCAGCCGGATCAAGACTTCGCAGGAACACCGTCCGATAGTTGGGGTGGTGGGGGAGATATACCTTCGCAACAATCGATTCTCGAATAATTTCCTGATCGAGAAGCTCGAGAAGCTCGGGCTTGAGGTTTGGCTGGCCTCATTCTGCGAGTGGCCGATGTACACCTCGCTCGATTTCCGTCGCGATGCCTGGCTGAAGCGTGACTTCAAAGGTGTGCTGAAAGGCAGCCTTCAATTATACATGCAGCAGCGGCAGGAACACAAACTGATCAAGGCCGCCTCTCGAAAGCTCGATCTCGGCCACGAGTACCCTACCAACAAGACGCTCGATCTAGCCTCGGTCTACCTGCCGCGTGACTACAAAGGCGAGGCGCTGCTGTCGGTCGGTAAAGCTATCGAGATGGCTCTTGAAGGCGCGGGTGGGATCGTAAACGCCATGCCGTTCAATTGTATGCCGGGCACGGTTGTCAGTTCGCTGTCGAAGAAGATCTCCGAGGACTATGATTCTATTCCTTGGCTGAACATCAGCTACGAGGGCTTGCGCGACTCCGGAGAGGACACGCGCCTTGAGGCCTTCGCCGAACAGGTCAAGTCCTTCTCACTCGGCGCTGCCAAGCACGCGAAGACGCGAGTGTGATCAAGGAACTTCCCACAGCAAGCTGTGGAGTACCGTCGGGTTACTTCAGCGCAGACAGTTTCCCTTGACAGATTCACGCGAATCCGCTAACTTCAAGGTGAAGACGACACAATCACGGGAAGTCATACTGCGACACCGACCAAAGAATTTACAGATTCTGGATGGTGAACGCTCAGGTATCACGGAGTGCTACATGAGGCCGACTAAGCGGGAGATTGTCACGCTTCCAACCGGGCTTGTCAAGGCCTTATTGCTGGGCCTCGCCCATGTGTGTCTTTTGGTCGCGCCGTGCGACATCTGCTTCGGTACAGTGGCGATCGATTCTATCAGTAATGCCGCAATCCCCTGGGGCGGTATCTACATCGATACGGCAGTCGGCCACAACATCAATCCGCGCCCTGGATGTGAGACACTCAAGTACTCTATCACTTCAGGGCCTGACTCTCTGACAATTGACTCGGTCACGGGAGAGATGGTCTGGATGACGACCGGAGAAGATATCTGCGATCATCAGATTGTCGTGGGTGTTAGTGACGGTTGTGACGGAACAGCCAGCACCTCGTTTGCGGTGTGTGTATTCAACGAACCTCCCGTGATGACGGTGGCTATCGATACAGTCGTAACGATGTGGGGAGGCGTCGCCAGCGGCGTGGGTGCTGTGTCAGCCATCGATCCGGACTATGGCCCGGGCCAACTGGTCTTCCTTCAGGTTGGGTTCAACGGCCCAGAGCCTCCGATTGTCAACCCGGAGAACGGCGATTGGGAATGGACAACAACTCAGCACCCATGGTATGTCGGCATACACAACATCTGCATAAGCTCCTCTGATGCAGCCGGTACTTGCCATCCGTGCAGTTCGCACAACTCAGACAGTGCCGAAATCGCGATAGTCGTTTATATCTGCGGGGACATCAACTTCAGCTATAGTGTAACGATCGACGTTGCTGATCTGGTCTACCTGGTCACTTACATGTTCTCCGGCGGTCCGGCACCAATTGCATTGAGTGCGGCTGACTTCGACGGTACGCCGGGCATCACCATTTCAGATCTGGTGTACTTGGTTGACTATATGTTCAACGACGGCCCGGAGCCGGCATGTGAAGAGTGAGGGTCGAACATCGACCCAGGACCCCACCGGGTCTTGTAGGTCGAAACCCCTGCTGTTTCGACATTCCTATGCTTGTGGTGGCCGAGTCTTCAGACTCGGCCACAAATAAGACAGACTGCGTCTGCCACGCTGAGTCTGAAGACTCAGCGAGCACAAAGCTGTTTCCACGTTCAGGCCGCGCTCATAAAATCCTTTCCCCTGTCCCATTAGCGCGTATATTGGAATTCAATAGGCGGTCCCGGCGGTGTTTGGAACCTTACCGGGGAACCGACGTTATACGGAAAACGAAAAGATAATGTTTTGACCGATATTGGAGGAACAGATGAGCAAACCCGTTGTGATTACCGATGACAGTTTCGAAGCCGAAGTCCTTCAGTCAGATATCCCCGTTATTGTCGACTTCTGGGCCACCTGGTGCGGCCCGTGTAAGATGATCGCCCCGGTCCTTGAGGAAATTGCGAGCGAATACGGCGACAAACTGAAAGTTACCAAGTTAGATGTTGATTCCAACAACCAGACAGCCGGCAAATACAATATCATGTCTATCCCCTCTCTGTTGATTTTCCGCAACGGCGAAGTGGTTGATCAGATTGTCGGCGCCGTGCCCAAGGCGCAGTTGACCGACCGTTTGCAGAAGGTCCTGGCTTAGGCAGATTTTGATAGCCCCTCTCGAGAGGGGATTTAGGGGTGTATTTGTTGTGGTGGCCGAATCTTCAGATTCGGCCACAAATAAGACAGGCTGCGCCTGCCCGCTGAGTCTGAAGACTCTGCGGGCACAACGGATGCGATCTAGTCCTCGTAGGTCAGGAGCCGAGCCTGCCCTGAGCGGAGTCGAAGGGTGCTCCTGACGCTATTCGGCAGGATCGCAGGGATCCTGCCCTACAACACTGCCCGCGATGACGCGGATTGGTTTCTCATCAACAGGCTTCTTTGCGGGAGCCTTTGGCCCAAAAATCCGTTTTAGATTATGATGGTTTTACGTATAATAGATCGGTAATATGCCGGTCAGGAGAAGTCTTAATGGTTTGGCATGAGTTGGTTTCCTGGATTGTGATTTTGGCCCTGGGTGTGCTGCTGGTGAAAGTAGTGCTGCCCCGGTTTGGCGCCGGAGGCTGATGCGTCGGCCCGCAGAATCTCCCGGAGGGAGATAAGAAAAGTGGACAAGACAGCCAAAGCAGCGATGATAGCCGGTAAATGGTTTGTCCGTAACAACCGATAGATAGCATGATGAGGCCATTTCAGTTCAATAGTCAGCCACGCTCCGGTGGTTTTCGGTTTGGCCCCGGAGGCATCTCGCCGTTTATCAAGCTGATGCTGATATCCAACGGCGTTCTCTATCTCATTCAGTATCTTCACCCGCCGCTGACCGCCGCGCTGGGTTTGACTCCGGCCCGCTTTTTCAGCGAATTCCCGAACCTTCTCTACCAGCCGTTGACCTACATGTTTCTGCACGGCGGGTTCGGTCACATATTTTTCAATATGTTTGTGCTTTGGATGTTCGGAACTGAGATCGAACGGACTTGGGGTAGCCGGAGTTTCGGTCGCTTCTACCTGCTGGCGGGGCTGGCCGGAGCGCTTTTGACCCTAATGATCAATTCCGGGCAACCCTTTCCAGTTATCGGAGCGTCAGCAGCGATCTACGGCATGCTGATGGCTTACTGGGTGATGTTCCCCAACCGTCTCTTGTATATTTACTTTCTCTTCCCGCTGAAGGTCAAATACGCTATCCCCGGCATGATGCTCTTGGGATTTCTCTTTTCCGGTGGCAACGTTGCCCACTGGGCGCACCTGGGCGGCGCTTTGTTCGGACTGGCCTATCTCAAACTGGACTGGCGATGGATACGTCTGGGCAGGAAGATCAAGGATTATCGCTATCAGCGCCAGAGCGCCAAACTTGAGAAGAACCGCCATCAGGCGCAGGATATTATGAAACGAGTGGATGCTATCCTCGACAAGATCAACGAAGTCGGCATTGATAATATCAGCAAGGCCGACCGGAAGTTTCTTGAGGAAGCATCTTCGAAACTGGCCGACAAGCAAATCAAGGACTGAGTGGTATTATGTCCAAACGAATTCTTCTGGCCGAAGCATCGGATACCATTCGTGGTGTCGCCACCACCGTACTCAGACAGAACGGTATCGACGTAATATCCGTAGGTACCGCTCAAAAAGCGATGGAGGTCCTTAATCACACCCACCCCAATCTGTTGATTGTGGGTGGGACGCTCGCTGATCGCAGCGGTTCGCTGTTCTACGAACGGGTCAGCGCCGACCATCGCTTTGCATCAACACCGATGTTGTTGTTCGCAGAGCCTGGTCAGCCACAGTTGCCGTTTCCGTCGGAAGTTGTGATCAACCTTCCGTTCGACCCCAAAGAGTTCGTTGACCGGGTTAATGCCTATACCGGTCAGTCGCAGGCTCCGCCTGCTACTCCACAGTCGCCGTCGACTGGGACCGCCAACCCTCTGGCCGGCGCAGGGCTGGAGGATGGTGCGATTGATGCCGCCCTGGGTCTGGACCGTATCGAGGTTACCGGTTCGGAAGTGATGGACAAGACACGGACCGGAAAACTGAAGGTTCCGGAGAAGATGATCGGTTATGACCACGTCGATAATACCGATACGGACCTGACTGATTCCTCTCGAGTTGAAAGTATTATGATCCACGATGAATCAGCCGATATCGCACCGGCGAAGAATAGCCACAGTGTTCCTCCAGACCCAACCGCGTCCGGGAAACTGGACATTCTGGACGCCTCTGATCAATACAGTATGTCTAACCCGGATCAGCTGGGACCCGGCGCGACCGATCGGACCCACGACTACGAATGGTTCATCAATGAAATGCAGCAAGAGGCCAAGTCGCAGCCGCCGGTCGACACTTCTTCGGCCCCACAGCAGCCGGAACTGACGACAGCCAAACCGTCGTCCTTCGTCGATCCGATCACACCACCGCCCGATTCACCGGCTGGAGCACAACCTCCGAGTTCTGGGGAAGCAGTCGAGAAATTCATCGACGAGTTCAAGAAGGAAGTCGAGAAGATTCACGATTCCGAGCCGGAAAGCATCCTGCTTGAAGCAGATCAGCCGTCGGCTTCGTCGACCGACGCTGACCACGACTGGGAGAATTCGCTTGAGAAGGTTGCACCGGACCGGGTCGAGTGGTTCACGAAAGAATTCGTCAATACTCTCGCCGAGAGGATTGCAGTAAAGATTGCGGCAAAAATTGACGGGGAAAAGTTGCTCGCTCTGCTGAAGACCGAAATCATGGCCCAAGCGGCACGGAAAAAGCAAGGGCAAGCTTGATGGATCAGGATGCCCCTGCACTCAAATAGAATCAACATTGGAACGATATTGACCCCATCATAGGATGGTATACGGGGAACATAAATCATGAAAAGCTGCAACGGGCTGCGCCTCCGATCGGTCGCGGCGTCGGCACTTCTTTCGTTTTACCTGCTTTACAGCACCTCACAGGCTGATGTAGAGTTTTCGGGCTTTCAACAGATCGAAGAAGAACAACTGGTTGAGGTGTCAACGGCTTTTTCGTATGAGAGCGTTGAAGCCGGCGAGACCTATCAGACGGCACTGATCGCGGATATAAAACCAGGTTGGCACATCAACTCGGCTCAGCCGTATCAGGATTGGCTGATCCCGGTACAGCTTTCGTATGACACTATCAGCGGCGTGACGCCTCACGACATCAAGTATCCGGCGGGCCACGAGGCCGTGCTGTTAGATGAGATGATGTCTGTTTACAGTGATCGCGTGGTGGTAATGTTTGCCGTAACGCTGGATGAGGATCTGGGTGACGGCAAATACCAGTTGCCGCTCAGCTTCACCTATCAAGCATGCGATGACTCAACGTGCCGCGCACCCGAGACCATCGAGGCGACCCTCGAGATAACCGTCGGTCATCTGGGGCCACCGTCACACACCGACATTTTTGCCGGCGCCGAACAGGCCGAGGAATCTCCGAGCCAGGCCGGTGGCGTGGTTGAACCGGAGAATGACCTGCAGCGGCTGGTCGACCGCTACGGGTTTTGGGGATACCTCCTCGCCCTGGGACTGGCCTTCGTGACCGGGCTGCTCTTGTCGTTCTCACCCTGTACCTATCCGATGATCCCTATCACCGTCAGCATTTTCGCCGGGCAGAAGCGCTCGCTTGGGCGCGGTTTCGTCATGTCCCTGTTCTATGTGGGATCCATGGCGGTCGTGTACGGCCTCATGGGGTTGATCGTATCAATGGTGGGCGGTGTTTTCGGCGCCTGGCTGGCCAGCACACCGGTCGTAATCGGGATCGCGGTGGTTTTTGTAGTGTTCTCGTTATCTATGTTCGGGCTATACGAGCTTCAGGTGCCGATGTTCCTGAGACAGAAACTGGGGACTACCAAGGGGGGCGGCGGAATCGGTGGGGCCATCGTCCTGGGCGTGGTCGCGGCGCTGGTGGTGTCGCCGTGCGTGGGACCGTTTGTCGCCGGCATCCTCTTGTACATCGCAACGCACGGTTCGCCGATTGTCGGGTTTCTGGTGCTGTTCGTTTTTGCCCTGGGGCTGGGTACGCTGTTTCTCATCATCGGAACCTTTTCATCAGCTATCAACTCGCTGCCTCGCGCCGGCGAATGGATGGAATCGGTCAAGAAGTTCTTTGGTTTTGTTCTTTTGTTGATGGCGCTGTTCTTCCTCCGGACGATCATATCGCCGGTCATCTTAGCTATCCTGACCAGTCTGGTCCTGCTGGCTTTTGGCGTCTTTGGAGGCGGACTGGACCGTCTCACCGCCGAGTCCGGCATGTTCGCGCGCCTGAAGAAATTCCTCGGTTTCGTCGCTTTTCTCATCGGTGCCTACCTGCTCATTGGGACCGTCCTCCTTGAGGGGTTGATTCTGCCTCCCGCTTCCCAATGGGTTCCGACGGTCTCTCAGGCAACTTCCGGGCAGGCTGAGCACGGTATCGCCTGGGTATCCGGGCTGGACGAGGGACTCGCGCGCGCCAGGTCCGAGGGCAAACCGGTTTTGATCGACACCTGGGCAACCTGGTGCGCCAACTGCCGGGTGCTGGAGAAGAAGACGTTCGGTCATCCTGACGTTATCCGTGAAGCGGAGAGATTCATGGCGATACGAGTGCAATTGGAAAAGGCCGACTCCGAAATTACGAAGAACTTCATGGAACACTTCGGGCTCAGGCAATACTCGTTGCCCACAACCCTGCTGCTCGACTCAAACGGCCAGGTACGGATGATCCGACAAGGTGTGATCCCCCCGGACGACATGATAGCCGAAATGCGTCAGGTTAAGTGACAACGTTCTTTCGATCCCGATTATTCGTCATTCATCACTTTTTTACCGAGGCCTTCTTGACTCCGCCTGGGGGCGACTTTATATTGTCGCCGATTTGATGAACCCTGTTTGATAGAAGGAACATGTCGCCAAACCGTAAGAAATCATCTGTTATCGCTGTCTGCGTGCAGGAACCGTTGGAGGATGGATCCTGTATGGACCTTGGCTCCATTCAGGGCGACGATCTGCGCTTTCTACATCAGGCATTTATTTCCGACACCATCACGCACGCTCTCGATCTCGACTCAACCGACACACGATTGTACTATATCGATGATCCTGATCGCAAGCGGTTTGTTCAGATCATCAGTGACTACCTCACGAAGAAGCTGACGGGGAGACGGGCAACGGCTTTCAATAAGCGCTTCAGTCTTCACGAACAAGCTAAGGAACGCTGGGGCATCCGGATCGAGAAAGTGTTCGCCGAATGCTTCCAGGCCGGGTACAAGAGTGTCCTCATCATCGGCAGTCGCACACCCACCATTCGCCCTGCTACTCTCCAGGCGACTCTGCAAATGCTTGAGAAGTCGGATGCTGTGTTCGGACCGACGCCGGAGGGTCGTTACTATGTTATCGGAATGTCCGGCGCGGCACACATCAATCTCAGCGATTTCGACTGGAAGTCCCCATCGATCTATTCCGAGGTGGTTGAAGCCCTGGATCGTGAAGGTGTGGCCTGGGCGGAGCAGGAAATCTGGTACGCGGTTGAAACCACCGATGAGCTTGAGATGATGGTGCGCGATATCAATCAATACCGTTATGAGGGGGACGATACCACAGCCATCGAAACTGAGAAGGTCATGGCGCGGCTGCTGGCCAAGCTGGATAATTAGATGGAACGCGAACTGCAGAAACTCAGTTGGCTGAAAGTCCGCGACCTTGTTCCCAGTCAGATCGATACCGTTATCCTGCCGGTGGGTACGGTTGAGGCTCATGGTAGTGACTGCCTCGGTACCGACAACTACATTCCAGAGAACATCGCGCACGGAATCGCGGAGCGTATCAACGCCCTGATAGCCCCCACCCTGCCGTTCGGGATTACGAAATCCTTACATCGATACTCCGGCTGCGTCACTCTGCGGCCGGACACATTTGCGCAGTGCCTTGGAGATATCGTCGAATCGTTCGGGCACAGCGGCTTCAAAAACGTGATCATCATGAATGGTCACGGCGGCAACAACAGCGTGCTAAAGACGGTGGCGCATGATTGGCATCGTGACCATGGCCTCAATATCTGTGTCATCCACTGGTGGGAGTTGTGCGCTGAGATCACCGAAGAGTTCTTCGGGCACGTCGGCGGTCATGCCGGCACCGATGAAAGCGCCATGGTTCAGGCCATCGATGAGACGCTGGTCGACAAAGAAGCCTACGATCCTAAGCAAGCCTGGTTCTTCCGCCCCGGCGCTGATGTCTACCCCGTCCCCGGCTCAATCCTGCTCTACAAAGAGGGCGAAGGGCTGCCGGAATATGATGCGGACAAGTCCCGGCAGTATCGCGAGAAAGTCATCGCTGCCGTCGGCGAGTTCGCCGAGTTGGTACTCAAGCGCTGGCGCTTACAGGGGCTGTGATCCTGACCTACGTTTTGTGGCGCGCGTAGCGCATAATACACGGATTGCCCGTGTCATCCTGATATTATGAAAAGGTCAAGAACCTAAATAGCTTCCAGAATCTCATCCTGAGCGGAGTCGAAGGATGATTGAATATCCACCACTCGACGGTCACGTCCCTTGTGGACCTGACAATCCCACAACGACACCACTACTTCTTCATCGCTTTTTTGCGCATCTCTTTGGGAAGTTTCTCGATCGCATAGCGCAACGCCGTCCGCGGCATGACGGCCCGATGCTTTAGAACGTACTTGTACACCTCGTCGCGGAACTCGTGGGTCGCCTCCTTGAGCATCCAGCCATAGCCTTTTTGCACCAGGTCTTCTTGATCCATCATGAGAATATCCGCAACTTTGAAAGCGTCCGACAGTGCCTGCTTCTTTCTGAGCGGCACAATCAGACATACCGCCGAGGCGCGACGCATCCACATATTCTTCGAGGTCGCCCATTTGCGAGTACGAGGAATCAACTCAGGATACATGAGTATCAAATACCCCAGGGCGCGGCAGCAGAGGTTGTCGACGGTGCCCCAGTTGGAAAAGTAGGTCTTGCCCCATCGTTCAAACCGTGCGAAATCGGACTTCGTGAACTCCTTGCGGCAACGATAGGCAAAGTCGAAGGCGAAACCGACATGTGCCTCGAGGTCGCTCTCGAGCAACTCCTCGCACAGCTCAAAAACCTCCTTCTTGGGTCGACTTTTGATCCCCTGCCATGCATTGTTAGCCAACTGTTTGAAAATCGCTCCCTTGAGCATCCAGGGTTGGTCGAGCTTTTCTTTGAAAAACCGCTGGGCGTTGATGCGATACTTGCGCGACCTGTACTTTTTCAGTTCGTTGGCGAGTTGGGTGATGAAGGGTGAGGGTTTCATAATCGTGCCTTTGAACCTTTCACATCTACCTCATCCTGAGCGGAGTCGAAGGATGACAGCCTGCGCTCACCCTTCGACTGCGCTCAGGGTGACAACGTCCGGTCCGGGCGACGGCATCGCCATATCAGAACCTCTCGATATACGTCAGCCGCACGGCGCGGGTGAAAGTGTCGGCTTCGCGGCGGTTGACAAAAAGGTCCTTCATCAGAAACTCGATCTCAAGGTTCTCGGTGACCAGCCACTTGACCGCACTGTTGAGATACCCACGACCATTCCCCGCGAACCCGTTCGGGGTCCCATCGGGCAGTTTCGATTTGTTGTCATTCAGCGCGGCGTCGTATTCGATCATAAGCGCCAGGTTGTATTTGAAGGTAGCGTCGAACCCGGCGAAGATGTTAACGTCGGTCTCCTTGTCAATGTCGTTCTCCATCGAGTAGTTTATCCCGGCATGCCACCCCGAAGTCCAGTTGTAGAAGTAGAAACTGCGACTGACCACACCGTAGAACCCGCGCGACTTAAAAGCATATCGATCCATATCTGAGCTCCAGGCGCCCAATCCCTGCGAACAAAAACCGAAAGTCACCGCCGGGAAGACCTCTATCTCATCGATGATGCGAAACTTGATATTGAACTCAATGTTCGGATTCCAGTTCGGATCCCGATTGGAAATGATACCCTCGGCGCCATAGGAGATCCCCACCATCAGCCGGTGCGACAGACCGATATCGGTGCGGGCCAGGGTGCCACCGTTGGGGTAAAAGCGAAGCCCGATGGTGTAGTAACCACGGGGGAGCGTCCCGGCGGTCGGCATATCCACCAGCCATCGCGGCGGCACGTCGTAGAGACTGGTCTGCGCGCCATTGACATACTCTTGAGCCGAAGCGGACGCGGCTATCAATATCATAAGCGCGAACATCACGGATAAGATGACTTTATTCATGGCACTACCTTTGGTCAAAACAGGTTTACTTGCTCACGAGCAAGAAGAAGCTGCCTCACAATGTAGTCAAACAAAAAACTGGCCGTGGGTCACTCGGACGAGAGAATGCTCAAGTGCTCGGCAGATGTGGACATCTGCCGAGGAAGAACACACCCCGGCCTTTATGCCGGTGGGATAACGTCCGGCAAGTGCGATCCCTCAGTGCAGATCGACCAGCTGGTAGAAGTGCTCTGTGAGTTGGCTGGTGATGTCGCCGGTGGCGAGGCGATGTCCCCTGCGACCCTGCTTAATGACCGACACGCCGACAACCAGCTTCAACGAACTTGATATGAAGACTTCATCCGCCTTGAGCAATCGCGCCAGTGCGCAGTTCTTCTCTGCAATGATGTAGCCGAGCTTCCGAGCTTCTTTGAGAACAGTTTTTCGCGTGATACCTTCGAGACAGCCGGACGTGATGGGCGGCGTGTGGATGCGTCCACGTTCTACCCAGAAAATGTTGGCGGAGGTGACTTCGGCGACCTGGTCGTTTTGGTTAAGCATAAGCGCATCATCGCAGTTTGCCTTCCTGGCCTGGCTGAGTGCGGCGGCATGGATAGCATACGACAGCGTCTTGATACGCCGAAAAACAGATTTGTGGTCGACCCGGAAGCGTGACACATGGAGAGTGTAGGGCTGGGTGGGCATAGTGTGCGGTGAGGCGCTCAGAATCACCTGCGGTCTCCCCTGCCGTCCCACCCAACGCGCCGCTTCACCACTGGTTAAGGTCAGACGAAGTTTGGTGATTCGGTCGGGATGGGCGCGCACGGTTTTGCGCATCCATGCCATCAGTTTCTCCGGCGACGCCGGTATCTCCAGCCCGATCACGCGCGCACCACGGTACAATCGTTTGAGATGCTCTTCGATAAAGATGATGCGATCGTCGATAGCCAGGAACGTCTCAAACAAACCCTCGGCATAGAGCAGCGAATTGTCGAAGACGGAGATGCGCGCATTTCGGCGGTCGACGAAACGTCCGTTTATCGTTGTGACTGTCTTCAGCACGCTGATGACTCCATTCGGACCCCGACAGCCCGTAACAGATTGCGGGCCTTCAACAGCATCTCCCGATACTCCGCCTCCGGATCGCTGTCGGCAACAATTCCGCCGCCGGCATGAATTCGGTAGACTGAGTCAGCGTGAATCATGGTGCGGATCGCAATATTGAAGTCGGCATCGTCTCCATGAACATATCCGATACAGCCAGTATAGACCGACCGCGGACAGACCTCCAGTTCATTGATAATTTCCACCGCCCGCTTCTTGGGTGCGCCGGTAATGGAACCACCCGGCAGCATGGCCGATATTACGTCGGTCATCGATACCTCAGGGGCCAGTTCGGCTGAGATGTCGCTCACCAGATGGATCACCGACGAGTAGGTTTCCGTCTTGAACAGACGATCGACCGACACTGAACCGGGGCGGGCGATGCGGCCAAGGTCGTTGCGTTCCAAATCGACAATCATCAGCAACTCCGCACGGTCCTTCTCCGACTGGAGCAATCGCCGACAGTTTCGTTCGGATTGGGAACGGTCGTCGCCGCGAGCAATAGTACCTTTGATGGGACTGGTGCTGAGACGACGGCCTTGTTTGGCGAACATCCGCTCCGGCGAAGACGACAAAATCTGATAATCCCCGAAATTCATGTAGGCGCTATACGGCGCCGGGTTCAGTCGTCTCAATCTGCGATATACTTCGAACGGAGGCTCGGTGCTGCGAACATCGATGCGAGTAGTGAAGTTGGCCTGGTAGATGTCCCCCTCGCGGATGTGCTCCTTGATGGTTCGAACTCGGTCGAGGTAGTCTTCCCGCCGGGTCGTGAGGCGGTAGTCGCGAAACTGATCTGCCGCGCCGGAGGTCCCTGAGAGATCATGGTGGTTGTCCGGATCGGCCTGACCGAGGGCGTCTTCATCGCAGGAATGTTCAAACTTCCGCATAGAATCGTAAAACAGAAACCGCACCGACGGAATGTCGGACCCCTGATGACGACTGGACACTCCTAAGAACGGCAGGGTCGCCTCGTAGCTGATATACCCCACCGAGAAGTACTCTCGGCTGTTCCACAACTGTGACAACAGGTCCCATATCTGATCGCCGGGGAGCGACTGGAGGCGACGGTTGGGCGCTCTAACCAAAATTCGGTCATTCTCTAACATGACGTCGATCTGCGGATCTTCGGTGACGAATGAATTGCGCCCGCGATCTGAAAAGCGCATAGATGAATCCAGCCAGACCGATCCGGGCCAGTCGGCCAGGGGTGCAAAAACCGATTCCGGAGATTGCTTTTTCGTGTTTGTGAGTATCGATGTATCCATACCAGATCGGCAAGCTACTTTACTCAGCCTGATTGTCAAGCGCGAATACCCGGATCACGTGCGAGCGGCCAGCGTCACGGAGGTATCTGAGAAGGTGCGATTTGTGATTGAACAGAGGCGGCCATACCGATATATTGCGGTATGGATTTCTTTGAGAGTGAATCGCCTCCGTCTGAAAACTCACGCCGGCAAGCCGTGCCGCTGGCTGACCGCATGAGGCCGCGCACAATCGAAGAGTTTGTCGGGCAAACCAAAATCTTCGGATCGGGAACGCCGCTGCGTCAGGCGATTGAGAATGACCGCGTCGGATCGCTCATTCTCTGGGGACCGCCCGGGTCCGGCAAGACCACACTGGCCAAGTTGATCGCAAAGACAACGCGAGGGCAGTTCGTACCGTTCTCGGCGGTAACGTCGGGCATCAAAGAAGTCAAGGCGGTCATATCCAAGGCCGGCAGCTATTTCAAACTGTCGGGGCGGCGCACCTACATTTTCATCGATGAAATCCACCGCTTCAACAAAGCCCAGCAGGATGCGTTCCTGCCCTATGTTGAGACGGGCGACATCGTGCTGATAGGCGCGACCACCGAGAATCCGTCGTTTGAAGTGAACTCGGCGTTGCTTTCCCGGATGCGGGTCTATGTTCTCGAGCGGCTCAGTCCGGCCGATGTGAGGGTTCTTCTGGAACGTGCCCTTGGAGACACAGAGCAGGGACTGGGAAGTCTGAACATATCTGTAGAGGATAACGGACTCGACTTTATGGCGGCGGCGGCTGATGGCGATGCTCGGCGGGGGTTGTCGCTCATGGAAGCAGCGGCGGCTTTTGTCGGCCCGGATAAGCAGATCACGTTGGAAGACCTCAAACAGGTGCATCAGAAGGGACTGGCTTTGTATGACAAGGCCGGCGAGGAACATTACAACCTGATCTCGGCCTTGCACAAGACGATCCGCGGCGGCGATCCCGACGCCTCGCTGTACTGGCTGGCTCGCATGCTCGACGGTGGCGAGGATCCAATGTATATCATCCGACGGCTGGTGCGATTTGCCACGGAGGATATCGGCCTAGCTGATCCGTATGCGTTGACCCTGACCCTCAACGCTCGCGACGCCTATCACTTTCTCGGTTCACCGGAGGGTGAACTGGCTATTGCTCAAGCCGTCATTTACATGGCCTGTGCGCCGAAATCTAACTCGGTCTACACCGCGTTCAAAGCGGCGCAAGTGGATGCTACTGAGAAAGGATCGCTACCGGTACCGCTGGGACTGCGCAATGCACCGACATCGTTGATGAAAGATATCGGATACGGCAACGGGTATCAGTACGCCCACAATTACGACGACGG
>CBDUZQ010000011.1:0-18584 GCA_965371755.1 uncultured bacterium | reverse complement strand
TCAAGCACTGACAGAACCTGAGCCATACGAATGGAGAAATCATTCACGACGTGAAGCCGATCTGCCGTGGCCATAGTACTGCTCACCAACTCCAAGAGCAGCTTGAGGTGATCTGTGGTCTCTGGAGAAATCTCGGCCGGTTTGCTGCACCAATAGGCAGTAATCGTGGCTGTTGGTGGCCCGCCATCACTCAGGACTATTACCTGGCGATGGGTCAGGTTATTGGCCGCAGCGAAAGGATCGTAGAGCGCTGGATCACCGTGTGGATCATCTGTCAGTCTTATGACTTTTGATGCACCTGAGCTGTCATCCCGGCCGAACCGACTCCATTGATTATCCAGAAGGTTGAGAGATGTGATGCTCACATTCTGGCGGTGGCTGCAGGCCACGGGGATGAGCACATCATCGTCGCGGCGTCGATAGAACAGCGCCGTGAAGTCAGCGGTCAGTTGTTGTGAAGCCAGATGAGCAGCCTTATCCAACTGACCGATGATCCCGCCCAATTGGTGGCTCCGTTGGATATAATGGTACTTTGAGATCAGAGCGGACAACCCGGTCATGTCTCTAACCCTTCCCCGCAATGCGATAGACGATTCATAGTAGATTGCTTGATGTCGCCTTTGGTGGTATGAGCAAACCGAATCACCGCGCGGCAAGTACGGCCGGACGTCATGCCAAAGCTGAGCGTGGCGTCCTCGAAGTGTACTGTGCCTTCGTCGCCATTGCGTCGCTCCAGCCGTTGGTGACTGTAGATTCGACCGATCATTTCTCCTAACCCCGAATGACCGATAATGTCGGTTGCGAACTCAAACACCAACTCCGCCCGGCCCGGCCTACCATCGGCTGAGACCAACAAGGAGCCGGAACAAATGGCCTCGTCCATCAGGCCCAATACGAACGGAAGGACATAGTCGTAGACTTCGCCGTAGGTGAGTTCAAAGTCGTTGTCCTTAGATCGACATGCTTCAATGGTGAGAGTCACGTTCTTGCTGTCCTTCACCTGCGTCGCGTATCCGCGAACGATGGTTGGTAGATCCTCGAGCAACTGACTGCTCGACAAACGTCGTGCCATCTGATCGGTGGTAAGAAGACAAAGATCGCGGAGGTTGCCCAAATAGGTTGCAAGTTGATCGGCTGCCTTGCGAACCTTGGCGGACCCGTTTGAAATAGTATTCGAAAAAAGGGCATGATCCTCGGCCTTGATAGCACTTTCAATAATCTCGTTCTGGCCTACTACTACCGACAAATGCTCCATCAGATCGTGAAAGTAGCCACCAGCCAGTTTGGCGACAGTATTCAGTCGGTCATTGGCCAGATCAACCGAAGCGCCAGATGAGGATCCTACTACCAACGCCTCAAGGTGCGCTTGCTGGGTCTTCAGGTAGTTGTAAAACCACAGGAACTTCGCGACAGCCTCAAGAACCGTTCGGTGTGAATCCAGTGACCAACCGGCATGAGGGCTCCCAAAGGCAACGTACCCGGACCCATCACCTGGGCGCCCGACAGGAAGCAATATCTCAGACGCTACATTATCTCGCAGGTATGACTCCTGCTCTTCTGTTTGACATGGGGACTTTCGAACATCGGGAACTATCACGGGGTTATCCGCGTTCAGCCTGGTCAGTAGGGCAGCCGGGATCGGCGCTTGTGGTTCTATGCGAACAGTCGGTTCCCCATCGCTACCGGCGACAATTATCTCGGCTGGGGAACCGTCGCTTGCCAGAATCATATGTGACAGAGGTACCTGACGATTTACAACACGAAAGGTTTCAAGGAGTACTTCTTTGAATTTACCGCCGGTTGCCCCGTACTCGGTGAGGAGAGCGTACAACGACGACACCTCCGCTACCGTACTGAATTGCGACTCGTGAAGATGACCGGCTATTTGCGCGATCTGTCGCAGTGCGCTTGTCTCGACCCTCCCGATATCGCCGGGGATCAAGACCACGATCATGTACTCGGTTCGGTCGGAGATAATCCCGGGATGGAGGAACATGTAATTTGGCGGGTGGTCAGTGGGCACCGGGTAGTCCGGCATCATGTCGGCCGGCAGGAAGAACTGCTTACGGCGAACGGCATCGGTCCAGTCTCGTGCGGTCACGCTCTTCAAGATTCCTTCCAATCGATCCGACAAATAGATATCGCCAACCGCCAGTCGCAGCTTGTGGACACCATCGGACTGGTAGTAGATCGCCCCAAGAGACCCCGGCCACTGTTCCGTCATGAGTTCGAGCACAGCCTTTTGGAATTCATCGTAACTGCAGTCGCGAACAAAGAGTCGGTCAAGGAAGTTTCCCAACAAACTGAGGTGGTCATGTTGTTCCTTGTCGTCGTAACGCGTGGATAAAAAATCCAGTATGGCATCAACAGTCGGCGGATCAGGTTCAAACGAGGTCGCAGTACCGACCGTGATCACAGCTTCCACTTCCCCTGCTACCAGTACGGGATAGAATTTCAAATCATCGGTCTCGATGCCGGTTCGAGCGATATGATTCTGCAGTACCTTACTTCCCTGCACCGTCAGACTGTGTTTCATAGATGTCAACCAGGCGCCGGGAATGTGGAGCCATGCTCCGACGGCATGATCGGATTCGGCGTTCGCCAGCCGAAACACCGTCGGTAAACCGTGGGCCAGATATACGCGCGCATCTGAGGGCAGGTTCAGCCCCGTCGCGTGTCCCTGGAGAAGGCTCTTTTGTAACTCAGTAAGCAGTTTCATAATGGTGACCGGGTCAGACGAATTATGAGGCCTGCTCGGTGAAACAATCGTTGATACGTTGAGCTGACTTGTCGATGATCGACAGGTATTTCTCAAATGCGGGATCGGACGACTTGTGCTTCGACTTGATCATCTCCACCGAACCCAGTATTCCACTCAGTGACGATCTGATCCGACCCCGGAGTTGAGATACTCTCATTGTCGGGGAGACGAATCCTCTGTTCTCGACGATTGAACCGGTTACCTTGCGTCCCAAACCCGCCTGAATGGCAAGAGCCAGTATTGCCGATATCGATCCGGCCAGAAGGACGTCGAGACGACGAAAGCTTCTCCGATGTCCATGGCACGAGTCAGCGATTCCGATCACCGCCAACACCTGCTGCCCCAGCATCACCGGAACGAGCATCGCCGACTGCACCTCGGAGCAGAAAGCCTGACCGGCTTCCGCAGGGGTCATCTGGCGCTCAGCATCTGATTGATCAACCATGAGGATGCGTCCACTGTCGCGCGCCAGTTGATGCAGCGGCATCAATGACATTACCATGTGTCCGTTGCTCGGCGTTGATGGTGCAGCCGATGGATCGTGAGCGATTGCCCGAGAACTCATGAAAGCGTCGTCATGGTCAAAAGTGGCTATCCGTACCATTGTACACGGAAGTTCCGCCAGTAGCGTGTCAGCCGCCCTCTGGAATATCACCCGCAAGTCGGACGTCTCCCCCGCTTCGGCCAGGAAGTCGTTTATCACTGAGAGCCTTCGCCCGGTTTCGGCTGAGGCGTTGCGATGAATGTCATCCAGTACCAGGTCGCGAATTATCGGCACCACCGACTCGAGAAGCAGTCGATCCCGGCTTTCATAGGCGCTATCTTCACCAGAGGCTATCGTAAGCACGGCACCGGGCTCGCGCCGGCATGTAACGGGCAACGCCATGACTGATTGTATTCCACCGACCACTACGAGATCATCGACGGGAAGATCAGTTTCGTCGGCCAAATGGTCCACGAACATCGGTTTGCCGGATTGCGAGACATAGTCGACATGGCTATTGCCGACGCTGAGGTCAAGACCTATTTCATCCAACAAAGTCTGGCCGGCCCCCACTGTCAAACGCCTTATCGTACCGTCATCTCGGACAATGGCCAGAGAGACGAACTCAGACCTCAACTGGTTTCGCATCAACTTGGCCAAACTGGTGAAGTTCTCCCTGAGGTCTTTGGAGTGATCTACGGTTTCGGCCAGTCTGTTTCGCCACTCTTGTCGGTGGCGGTTAAAGGCCGCATCGGTACGCCTCTGGTCAAGATCGATCTTGCGCGAGATGATGTCGACAGCGATCTTCAGGTTCACCCGCACCTCGTCATTATCGGACACACCGCTATCAGTGTTCCACAACAAGAAGGCGCCGTGGACGTGGTTGTTGACGATTAGCGGCAGGATCAGGCTCGGCAGGACCATCGACGGCGGTAATTTCTGTATCACTTTTGTCACACGCGGTATGTTGTTTTCGCCGCTCTCGTGAAAATCAGACCCACTGAATTCCGCCTGCTGCAAAGCCGCCACGGCAGTATCGACACCTCCGGCGGTTGTCAATAGCGTAGCGCGCTCCGAACCAGCGGAACCACAGAATACCGCCCCCCAGGCGAAGTCGGGCAGTTGCACCATATAATCAAGGGTGGTGCTCATTATCTCGGTCAGTCTGGTTTCAACCATGGCCAACTGCTGCACCTTCTTGATCAATTCCAACCGCTGGATCCGCTCCTGGCCATATTGCCGATGACTGCGGGCAAGCGGCAGCCAGGTCGAGACACCGCTGACAACGAAAGTTGCGCCGGTGATGATGCCGATCCAACTGAGGACCTTGAAAAACAACGGGTCTGACAAAAATGGAACAACGGCAAACAGACCGATGCCTCCATAAATCCGCAGCAGGGCCACGACGGCCAGAACCGACAAGCCACCCGAGAGGTAGTTGTAACTCTCGCGATCGTGAGTGCGAATTACGTTTCTGAAACGAGCCACCACAACCAGGCTCATCAAGAAAAACAAGGCTACCATGAAATCAAGCAGCGGCAATCCCATCGAAATCGTCCTCCTTCCAAAAGTCCACTCTATTACATTAGGTATCGGTCGCTGGGAGATTTCCGATTAGCCGTCCACGGCCGTTTGCTACATGCTAAGGGGTTAGTCCCATTCTCTGAATGAATAGAACCTCGACACCCACTATAAGATGTCGCCGTAAGTGTCACCCCTCCGGCTGGTTACAAGCAGACTCGCCTGTCGGCATGGGCGTTGCAGCAAGATCAGGCAGGAGACAAAGAAACGTCTGAACGGCACTCTCAAAGGAGGGAGATATCATGCTTTCTCGAACAGCTCTCTTGACCGCCATGGCCTTAATGCTCCTCGGCATCCTCTGGCTGGCCTGTTCCAAGGAAAACGCGGCCATAAATGACTCGCCGTCCACCACCACTACGTCGGGGATAGGCATGTACTTTCCCTTGAATGAAGGTTACAGCACAACCTATTCGGTCAGCTACTCAAACGGCAGCCACGAAACAGTTCGGTATGAAGCCGGCGACGAGGTTCCGTTCGGCAGCGTCACAGCCACCGAGTGGCATTCTTTCACCGCCCTGGGCGGCGTAAGCACCAGCTACTTCAAGATTACCGACTCCGCCATAGATCATTACAGCGGGATATCAGAGTCACCACAAAGGATTCTGGAACTCCCCCTCCAACTTGGTCATACCTGGGCAGTCGAGGTTAACAGCGGTGATGATTACAACGACTACTACGATTCGCTGGCCACCGACACTGATGACACGGATGCAGTGGATACTACCATCAACGACAATGACGGACCTCTGTTTTCGTATCCGGCGCTCGGTTCGACATATTTGACGGTCGAAGGATTCGAGGGTCTAACGTTGGACAATGGGACATACTACAGTTCCGCGCTGACAATTTCGAGCACTGATCGTTCGGGAAGTACGAGTTACTACTGGTATGTAACCGGAGTGGGTCTGGTCAAATACGTATTGGACGCTACCGGCAGCGACTTCCCTGAGGGTCGCGTAGTCGGCGAACTGGAGACATACGGATTCAATTGATTCTTCACTCCACACCATCGCGAGATAAGCCGGGACCGTGCCGCCCGGCTTTTTCATGACCGTTCAGTGAGTGAATAAACGTGGATTGACTACCCGTTGGTAGTTCTTGAAGTGGGTTTTAGCCAGCTTTGTAAGAATTCCCGGCCCGTGTTTTCGAACGATTTCCCGACCGGCCGCGTCCACATGCGCAGCCGCTCCCTTGGGGATATTGACACCGCACTGGCCGGAGAGCTTCTCCATTTCCCGGAGGAATCTCGCCCGCGCCAGGATCGAGGCAGCCGCTACCTGGATGATGCGCTCACCACGAACCAGTTGATCCAACTTGACAGAAGCACCACGTCTCGCCAGGGCATCCTCGACCAACTCTGCCTTGCCGAACTTATCGGATACAGCCAGGTCGGCAGGATGGTCGGCCAGCAAACGCTGTATCACTTCGGCGTGCTCGTCGGCCAGGAGCTTGTTGAGGTTCCTGATCTCAGCGTACTTTTGATTGTACTCTTCGGGAGCGACCACTATCACAATGTGAGCGTAGTCGGCCCGCAGACGTTCATCAATGTGAAGTGTTTTCTTGTCGGCGATCAACTTGCCGTCGCGAACACCGAGTTCTTTCAGAGCATCCGTCTGCGATTCGTCGGCCAGGAAGGCCGCCACAACCAGGGGTCCAAAGAAATCTCCCTTGCCTGATTCATCGACGCCGACGATGCGGCGGGCGCTCGCCATTGATCAGTTGGCCCGTTCCAGGTACGCCCCGGAGCGAGTGTCGACTTTGACTTTGTCACCCTCTTTGACGAATGGCGGCACTTTGACAGTCAGGCCGGTCTGAAGTTTGGCCGGCTTCGTTACGTTGGACACTGTATCGCCTCTTGCCGACGGCTCAGTCTCCACCACCTCCAAGACCACCGAAGCCGGCAGGTCGACAGAAATCGCTTCGCCGTCAAGAAACAGAACCTTGTATTCCTCGTTCTCCAGCAGATACCATTTGGCGTCACCCAGGTTCTCAATTGCGATCTCGATCTGCTCGAAGGTCTGCGAGTCCATGAATGACATCTCGCCGCCGTTTTCGTACAGGTACTGCATCTTCTTTTCTTCCATGTCGGGAGGCTTGAAGCTGTCGTTGGATGAGAACACTTTTTCCACCACCCCACCGGTCTTGATATGCTTCAGTTTGGTGCGAATGTTGGCCTTGCCACGACCCATTTTGAAGTGTTGGTACTCGACCACGTAGTAAGGTTGGTCGTCGACTATGATGCGCAAACCTCTTCGAAAATCAGACGGCGTATACATCTTACCTCCTGCTAAAGTAGGCCGGAATATAACAAAAATCTGAATTGTCCCAAGCGAATTCTTGGGTCCGACGCTTGTAATCAGGAAATTGCGTGGGAATAGGCAATAGTCACAGAAGGACGGTCGCGGCAGATGGTCTGGGAGTCTGACTGGTATCCAGGCTGTCCGGATGGCGGCGCGGCAGGCATACCAGGAAAGTCGTCCCCTGTCCTGAAGCTGATTGATAGGTCAACCGGCCATCGTGCAAGTCGACAATTTTCTTCACCAGCGGCAGACCCAATCCGGTGCCGGAGGGACGCGTGGAATAGAACGGCGTGAAGATCTTGTCGGCGTCTCGGCGGTCGATCCCGCAGCCGGTATCGGACACTTCGATCATCATCTGCTCATCCGTATTCGTCACCTTGACAGTCACCTTGCCATGATCGCCGGCGTGGGCGTTGACGCCGTTTTCCAACAGGTTAGTGAGGGCCTGCTTCAACAGCAATCCGTCAGCTTCGATTGGTTGAATCCGGTCGGTGTGGCAGGCGAATTCGATTAGGACACAGTTCGAACGAACGCGGAACGAATCGATCAACTCCCTGATTATCGCATCGACGTCGAGCATAGCCGGACTGAAGTTGAGTGGACGGGCAAAGTACAGGAAGCGCTCGATTAGCGATTCAGCCTCTTGTGTCTCCTGTACCAGAGCCTCGGCATGGTCGGCGTTGAGATCGTGACCGATCAGTTTCTTCCTGAGCAGATTACCGTACCCAGCGACCGCGCCAAGCGAGTTTCGGATTTGGTGGGCCAGGCCGGCGGCCATCTCACCTAAGGCAGCCAGTCTTTCTTTGGTTTCCAGTTGACGGCGCAAAGTCGACAACTCAGTAAGATCGTTGATCAATAGCGACGCACCGAGAACCGCGCCGGTATGGTCATGGATTATCGATATGGTCACTCCGAGGGTAAGTTGCCGGCCGGAAGTTGTCGTGAATTCCGTTTCGCGATACGCCTGATTCCGACCACAATCAAGCACACGGCTGACAGCATTGACCAGGTGGACGTTCGATCCGAGCAGGTCCCAGTAGTGTCCGCCTTCGTAGCTGGCACGCTCCACATCGAGAATCTCCTCGGCGACAGTATTGATCGACATCACCCGACCATCCTGGTTCGCGGTTACGAGCCCCGAGTTCATGGAGCGCAGCAAATGTTCGTTGAACTGTTCAAGTGAATCGGCTCTATGGGTTATCTCGCGATTCAGCCTGAGCAATTCCGATTCTTTCTCGCGAAGTTCATCGATGATCCGACGGTAGTCGGTAACCATCGCTTCAACCTCGTCGTGGTCATCATCGACGATGCGCCCGGCCTGAAGCGCCTCCTGCCGAATCCGGCGAAACGGCGACAATACGAATCGTGACACCAGAACATATACGCCCAACGTCAGGAACGCAGCCACCAGACTCACGATTATCATGGTGCGCCAGGCCGTGTCGAGATAGGACAAAAGCGGCGCCTTTTCGCCCAGGATGATCAGTCCGCGGGCGTTGCGGCCCGACATGGGATATAGATAGAAGTATTCAGCCTGGTCACCGCGTATGATCCGATGCATTTCAATGGCATCGAATTCCGCCACAATCTCGCCCCACTCTTTGGAACCTGTGGTCACAAGTGAGACCAGGTCAGCCCGATCGAGTGCCTTTCCTTCTGAAGGCAGCGAACCGGGGAAATAGGCCAGTTTGCTCAGCCCCAGTCGCTGTCGCAGGCTGCTTTCCTGGTCTTCGCTCAACTGGGTCACGCCCCAGCTATCGATATTCCGACTCACGATTAGGCCGGCATCGTTCAGAAGGTTTTCTATCCTCTCTCGCTCCGCCATCCGTGCATGGTAGGCGACGTAGTTCGAGGCCGCATTCAAAACCAGCAGAACGAGGATTATAGCGAGAAATCCCAGATGAACTTCGGACTCAAATTTGCGCGACAACTTATTCATGATCTTAAGTCGAATATCGGCTGAATGGGGATCGAATTGAACCGGAAGTTGTCTTAGGGCAGGGTCAGGAAGTTCGTAACATAGAAATCGATAATGCGGTCGCCGGCGACCATCGCCAGCATGGCGGCGACGGAAAGAAAGGGGCCAAACGGCACTGTCCGCTCACGGCGCAACCGGGCTGAAAACGCCATCAGAGCCAGCGAGACTACCAGGCCGATCACGGCGGAACTGATAAAGATCAGGAGTACCTTTTGCCAACCGAGAAAGGCGCCCAGCATTGCGGCCATTTTGATATCACCGCCCCCCAATGATTCTTTTTTGAACAGCCAGTCCCCCAACAGCGCGATTAGATACAGAGCCCCACCTCCGACCAGCAGACCGATGGCGGCGTTCACAATACCGATCCCCCCGGGAATCAGCGATACTCCCAGCGCTATGATCATACCGGGCAAAGTTATTCCGTCGGGAATAATGCGAAAATCGTAGTCAATGAAGAAGATGACAAGCAGCACCGACGATAACAAGGCAAAAGCCGCCGTCTGGAGGCTTAGTCCATACTGCCAATACAGGTAGAAGTAGAATAGTCCGTTAAGGATCTCAATCAGGGGATACCTGATCGAGATACCTGCCTCACAGAAAGCACATTTCCCTCGGAGGACAAGATAGCTTAGTACGGGAATATTGTGGAACCATCTCAGTGGTTTTCCACAATGAGGACAGATGGACCTGCCGGCAACAAAGCCGACCTTGCGAGGTACACGATAGATAACGACGTTCAAGAACGAGCCGATAGCCAAGCCGGTCGTCAGGACCAGAATAAGCGCCAAAACATGCATGTTATAGTATCGGTCAGCAGGCCGCCTATCTCAACTCCCCCAGCAACGCCATGACCAAAGCACAGGCTACGGGCGCCGCTGTCTCGCTTCGGAGCACCCGCCGGCCCAGAGAAACCACTCTAAACCCGGCCTCTCCGGCTGCCGACACTTCCTCCGGCGTGAAGCCCGCCTCCGGTCCAACCAGCAATGTCACTCTGGGCGCCTGAGTATCCGCTAAACAGTCATCAAGAGGGCGACCCTCATTTGTCGGATGAAAAACCAGATTGACATCAGTGCGATCTGTTTCCTTTAAGAACTGTTCAAGAGATACAGGATTGCTCACGTCGGGCCTGTATGACCGGCGAGATTGTTTCACAGCCGCCAACGCAACTTTTTCGAGACGCCTCCGGCGCGCTGCCGCCCGCCTGGGATCGTCGAGTTTCACTCGCGACTTCTCAGACAGAATCGGCACGAACCTCTTAATCCCCAGTTCGGTTGCCTTCTGGACAATGGTGTCGAGTTTCGACCCCGCCGATAGTCCGGCTGCCAATGTCAGGCAGACAGTCGGTTCACCATAATTTCGCAGGCGGGCATGTACGCGCACCTGAAAAGTTTTGCTACTCCCCGCACGCTCAACCTCGCCACGGCAGGCATTGCCCAAACCGTCTACTACCAGCACGATGTCGCCTCGCCTCAGCCTGAGAACCGTTCCGGCGTGGTGACTCTCGACCTTAGATAGCTCAATGATTTCATCGCGGAGAGAATCGGGCGGCGCAAAAAAGACAGGCGGTTCCATCGGCTTATGCTTTCTCAACGACGAATGTCAGCCACTCGTTATCAAGTGTCGTCGAGAACCTGTTGAGCCCAAGTTCGGCCAGCCGCGCGCTCACCTCAGCCTCGTCACGCTGCAGCAAGCCGGCTAACAGCAGCACTCCACCATCAGCCGTCAGACTCTCAAGCGTCGGTAGCACCTCAAGTATCGTCTTCTTGATAATGTTTGCACAGACGAACTCATACGGTGAATCCTGACGGCACTTCTCGATCGATCCGAACAGGATATCAAACGGTGGCTCGACATTGTTGAGACAAAAATTACCACGGCAGTTATCCACCGCAACGACATCGTAGTCGATCGCTTTGATGAAAGCAGCACCTTTCTTGTCGGCCAGGATCGACAGGATGCCGGAACCGCAACCAAGATCCAGAAACCTCCAGCCCTTCTGGAATCGTTGGGCAATTACTTTCAGACAAGTTCGTGTCGTTTCGTGTTGCCCAGTGCCGAAGGCCATCTTTGGCTCAAGGAGAATCTCATATCGCACCTCTGGAGAACTCTCATGCCATGGGGCCCGGACTACTATGTCCGGTTCGATCCTGACCGGCGCCACGGAAACACGGTATTGTTCTTCCCAGTCGACATTGGTGACCTTTTTGCTGTTAATCACGGGAGGTTCTGATGTGGCATTTGAGGATATCTGCCTGACATAAGCAGCGAGCGGTACAAGGTCCGGGGTAGCGTCGTCAGCCACGTAGAATTTGATGGTCGTATACCTTGAATCTTCTTCATCTTCGAGAACGAGACCGGAAGCGTAGTTTTCGATGATGAAATCACAGACCGGATCGGCCAGTGTTAGATCGACGGTTACACTTACCTCGATAAAGGCCGTGAGTTCTTTCTCAAGTTTCTTCATACGCCGAGCGTTTCCCGGAGCTTGTCAAAGAATGATTTATTGCCGGTCGGCGGCGTCATCGCCTCAGACTGGGATAGCTTCTCGAGTTGCCGTTTGTCTTCGGCGCTTAGTTTGGTCGGGACCCAGACCGTGATCCGCACCAGTTGATCGCCGCGGCCGTTACGGTGCAGGCGGGGAATCCCCTTGCCCCGCATCCGCAGCACTTTGCCCGACTGAGTCCCGGAAGGGACACGAAGTTGAGCCTCACCGCCGAGGATGGGCACGGTCACTCTGCCGCCGAGCGCCGCCGTGGCGAACGAAATCGTTTTGTCACACACAATGTTGTCACCATGACGAGTAAAGTGCTCATGCGGCGCTTCCTCGAACACCGCTATCAGGTCACCGGGCTCGCCGTTGTTCGGAGCGGCATTGCCCATTCCATCGACCGCCATATAGTTGCCGCTGGAAACACCCGGAGGAACTTTGAGGTTGACCGTCGACGATCCCCGTATCCGTCCCTCCCCGCGACAAGTGGGGCATGGCTCCGAGATTACCTCGCCCGCGCCGCGACATTGGTTGCAGGTGACCACCTGCTGAATAGTACCAAGAAAGGTCCGACTCACCGTGCGTACGCGACCGGCCCCCTTGCACTGAGGACAGGTTCGCCGTGATGAGCCGGCCGCCACCCCGGAACCGCCACAGGTGTCGCAGGCTTTCAGTCTTTTGACGCGAATCGACCTCTCCGCCCCGGACGCGATTTCTTCCAGAGTTAGTTCGATCCTTACTCTCAGATCCTCACCGCGGTTGCTTCGCCGTGCTCCCCCGCCGCCGCCCATGTCGAAAAGATCGTCGAAGATCGACCCGCCACCGCCGCCGAAGTCGCGCATGAAAGCTCTGAGGGCATCGCTGATATCGAACCCCCCACCAAAGCCTCCGAATCCAGCGGCGCCCTGACCAAGGCCGGCATGACCATACTGATCGTAGGCCTGTCGTTTCTGCGGATCCTTGAGGATTTCGTAGGCTTCGGTAGCCTCTTTGAACTTCTCTTCGGCCGCCCGGTCATTCGGGTTACGATCCGGATGAAACTTGAGAGCCAACTTGCGATAAGCCGACTTTATCTCGTCCTCGCCGGCGCCGCGACCGATCCCGAGTATCTCGTAGTAGTCCCGCTGAGTCATATTGGTTACTTACTTCTTGTCGTCGTCGACCACTTCGAAGTCGGCATCAACGGCGCCAGAATCACCCCCGCCACTGTCAGCCGTTTCGGCCTGACCGGTTTCATCGGCCGGACTCTCAGCCTCACCGCCGGGTTGCTCAGCCTGAGCCTGTTTGTACATTTCCTCAGCCAGCTTGTGCGAGGCGGTCGTCAGTTCTTCCTTGGCTTTGTTGATCGCTTCAACCGAGTCGCCGGTAGCGGCATCCTTAAGAACCTTGATCTTCTCTTCGATACTGGCCTTCTCCTCCTCGGAGATTTTGTCACCATGTTCCTTGAGCGTCTTCCCGGTGGAGTAGGCGAAATGGTCGGCTTCATTGCGAGCCTTGATCAATTCCTCACGCTGCTTGTCTTCATCTGCGTGAGCCTCGGCATCATGTACCATCTTGTCGACTTCCTCATCGGAGAGGCCGGATGACACCTCGATCTTGATCGACTGCTCCTTGCCGGTGGCCTTGTCCTTTGCGGAAACATGTACAATACCGTTCTTATCGATATCGAATGTTACTTCGATCTGAGGTATACCCCGCGCCGCCGCCGGGATGCCGATCAAATCAAAACGACCCAACGTTCGGTTGTCGACCGACATGGGACGTTCACCCTGGAGGACATGGATCGACACGGCTGGTTGGTTGTCATCGGCAGTCGAGA
The DNA here is from genome assembly GCA_965371755.1 of uncultured bacterium. GTDB lineage: Bacteria > Zixibacteria > MSB-5A5 > GN15 > FEB-12 > JAJRTA01. Next base: position 5,173 of record CBDUZQ010000011.1, on the reverse strand, counting down.
AAATCTGTGACTTCCGGGTAGGTATGGTAGTGTTACGTTCGATCAATTTGGTCAGGACACCACCCAGGGTTTCGATACCAAGCGACAACGGTGTAACATCCAACAGAACGATCTCCCGATCACCCATTTCGCCGGACAAAATACCGCCCTGAATAGCGGCGCCAACAGCGACAACTTCGTCCGGGTTAACGCCCTTGTGGGGATCACGTCCGAAAACTTCCTTAACCTGCTCGATCACTTTGGGCATGCGGGTCATGCCTCCGACCAGGACAACCTCATCGATGTCCGACGGCGACAGTTTGGCGTCAGCCAATGCTGCTTTGCACGGTCCCACGGAACGTTCGATCAACTCTTCGGTCAACTGCTCATACTTCGACCGCGTAAGAGTGAGGTCCAAATGTTTGGGGCCCGCCTGATCGGCGGTAACGAACGGCAGATTGATATTGGTCTGCATGGTTGTGGACAATTCGATCTTGGCTTTCTCGGCAGCTTCTTTCAGTCGCTGGAGGGCCATGCGATCCTTGCGCAAATCGATACCGTTGGACTTCAAAAACTCATCGGCCATCCAATCGATAACCGTCTGATCGAAGTCATCACCGCCGAGATGCGTGTCTCCGTTGGTGGCCAGTACCTGGAATACGCCTTCGCCGATGTCCAGGATGGAAATGTCGAAAGTACCGCCGCCAAGATCATAGACGGCGATCTTCTGGTTGCCTTCCTTCTGCAAACCATAGGCGAGCGAGGCGGCTGTCGGTTCATTGATTATGCGCTCAACTTCGAGACCGGCGATCTTGCCGGCATCCTTCGTAGCCTGACGCTGAGCATCGTTGAAGTAGGCGGGCACGGTGATAACAGCGTGAGTGACATCCTCACCGAGGTAACTCTCCGCCGCCTGCTTCATCGACCGCAGAATCATGGCCGAGATTTCCGGCGGCGTATGAGTTCCTCCCCCGGCCTCCACAAGAACAGCCCCTTTTTCGTTAGAAATCACCTTGTACGGAACGATCTTTTCTTCCGAGCCAACCTCATCATGATTCCGACCCATGAACCGCTTGATGGAGAAAACAGTGTTTTCAGGATTGGTGACCGCCTGACGCTTGGCCGCAGCGCCGACCAACCGTTCGCCATCTTTGGCAAAGGCGACGATCGACGGTGTCGTGCGAGCGCCCTCAAGAGACGGAATCACCACCGGTTCCTGACCTTCCATGACGGCCACACATGAATTGGTAGTGCCCAGATCAATGCCTATTGTTTTTCCCATTTCCAACGCTCCTTGCTATTTCAAAACCACTATATTCTTGCTCTATCTGAGCCAACGGTATGCCGCCGACTCACTCGTTATTCTCAGCTTCTTCATCACCACCCGAATCACCGGGCTCGCTTACACCAGCACTCACGCCCACCTTGCTGTGCCTGAGAATGCGCTCACCCTGTCGGTAACCCTTGCTCATCTCAACAGCTACCGTCCCCTCCGGGTATTCATCGCTTTCGGTCTGCATCACCGCCTCGTGCAGATTGGGATCGAACGGTCTGCCGACTGCCTCGATCGGTAACACTTCATGTTTATCCAGAAGGGTTGTCAGTTGTTCATAGATCAACTTCATCCCCTCGCGGTAACCCTCAAGGTCGGCCTGCTCGTCGCCATGATCGAAAGCGCGTTCGAAGTTGTCGATCACATCCAACAGTTGAAGCAAGATCCGATCGTTGGCACTGCGAACGATCTCTTCAAACCGACGTGCTGTTCGCTTCTTGAAGTTATCGAACTCCGCAGCGCTGCGCAGCAAACGATCCTCGAGTTCGGCCACCTGCGCCGTGAGTTTCTCTTCCTCAGTCAGTTCCGGCGCGGCCTCGATCTCGACGGCCGCATCCGAACTATTCTCACTCTCACCGGCGGCGTCATCTGGCGCTTCTACCGTCTCATCATTATTGTCTGATTCAGGTTGTTCGTCCTCGTTGTTAAACCGAATCTTTATTTCCTTGTCCTTGCGCATTCTCGATCAATCCCTTTCGTGGTCAATACCGGAGAGAACTTCGGTGATGGTTTTGGCCGTGTGCTCGACCACCGACACCAATTTCGAGTACGGCATCCGGGTAGGACCGATAATGCCGATGGCGCCGGAGATTTTGCCAACTCGGTACGAGGACGCCACTAACGAACAGGTCATGATGTCGGCATATTTATTTTCACTGCCGATCACGATGACCAATCCGGCGTCGTGGGCGTCACTGAGGAAGTCGCTGAGAAGTTTGCCGTTCTCAAGCATTCTAACCAATTCCGAGATTTTCTCCATGTCGGAGAATTCCGGTTGCCTCAGAAGGTGATCGGCGCCGAATACGCGAATCCCGTCGGGGGCGATATCGGTCCATATTTTGTCTTTGGAATCCAACAGGAGCTTAACCAGCCGACCGCCAGATGAGACGTCAGCCAGGCGGGCTGTGATCGTCCGTCGGATTTCGCCCAACGACAGGCCGGTGAGACGTTCGTTTAGTACCGCCTCAACCTCGTGCAGAGAACTCTCCGAAATGGCTGTCTCAATTTCAATGATCACCGTCTTAGCCAGACCGGCTTGAACCACGACTATCACCATGATACGTTCATCGGAGATCGGGATCAATTCGAGGCGTTTCAGAATCCCCTCCTCAAATCGAGGAGCAATCGTGACCCCCAACTCCTGCGTGATCTCGCCGAGCACTTTGCAGGTCTGACCAAGAATCGCATCGATACCGCGGCCTTCGGAGAGCACAGCATCGCGGATGGTCTCTTTCTCCATCTGGGTCAACTGGTCCGGCTTGAGCAAATAGTCGACATAAACGCGGTAGCCCAGGTCAGTCGGAATGCGCCCCGCTGAAGTATGCGGCTGCTCCACCAGACCCAGTTCCTCAAGGTCCTGGAGGGTATTGCGGATGGTGGCCGATGACAGCCCCATCCGGAAACGATTGGCGATAATGCGCGAACCAACCGGATCGGCCGACTTGATATAGTGAGTTATCAGGTTGTAAAGAACCTGTTTCTCGCGTTCACTTAAGTTCTCAAATGCCATATACTTATCGATCCCAACAGAACCCGACTGCCACATTGGCAGCCACTATGTCAGACTGCTAACAAGGTACTTCCAAAGGCATGCTAAGTCAAGGATAAATGGTGTTTTGATTGGGCGGAAACGTTGTGGTCGCCGGGTGGCACGGTCAAACCTGTTTGACGCCAGATGGACATCTGCCGTGCATGGAGGGTGCCGGGTCTATTTCTTCTTTTTGGTCTTCTTGGTCTTGTCCTGTGTAGTCGCTTTGGGAACCAGCTTTTCTTTGCGATCGTCGATGCCGTTGTTGTTCTTGTCGATGAAGTTATCGTACTTCTTCTCGTTGGTAACCTTCTTGGCGGTTTTCGACACAGCCGGTTTCTTTACTTTTGGCTTCTCTTGCTTGACGACCTTGGTTTTAGTGGTGTCCTTCTTGGTTTTCTTGCTAACGGCTATGACGTCGCCGGAGAAGGCCACCAGCACGGCCATGCTTACCAGTAAGACTATGAATCGTTTCATCGTAAATCCTCCGCAACTAAGATGACCGAAGAATAGCTCGAAGTCAATGTCAATCTCCGTCTATAGCTGACGGTCGGTCGGGTCCCGACCTCGACCGGATCAAGGCCACGACCCGACCTCACAGTTTCACCGGCCCCTCTCATTTCCTTCGGCCTCCGCTCTTGCTTTTGCCACTGCTGGTCTTAGTCGTCGTCGACTTGGTACCGACCGAACTTGACTTCGGCTTGCTGGTGGCGGGTTTCACACTCCCGGTTTTTCTCGAATCGCCACTTTTGCCGGACGGCTTTGATTTGATCGCGGGTTTGGAACCCTTGCTGCCGCTGTCTTGCTTGCGTTGCACCTTTGGTTGAGGGGTGCTGCTCTTGCGAGTCTTGGAGCCGGACTTCTTTTGATAGTATCCCTTTGACTGCTTGTCAGCCGGGCGGCTGTCGACCTTGGTAGTCCCCGAGGGGCGCTTACCGCTGGAGCCACCAGAGCCTACGCGGCCATAATCGGACTTGCGGGTCCCGGTGTCGTAATTACCATCCGATGACCGGCGCGACTTGACGCCGCCGGCGCCACCGCTCTTGCCGGGCGTACCGAGTGTCTTTGTACTTGAGCGAGCGTTGCGTTTACTCTTGCCTATGAATGCACCGGCTGTTTCGTACCCGCGCTCGGTGGCCACCAGTTTGGCATTGCCGCGAAGGTACTTCTTGTTAACGCTCGGTGTGTAGTCCATCTTGGCGCCCGAAGTGACAGTGGTCTTCGACTTGACCCCCGGCATTCTTGCCATGACCGACTGCTTCTCCTTGAACTTCGGGTAACCGTGCTTCACGGGATCCCGATATCCAACCCGGCGCACTTCCTTGTACTTGGAGAGAACGGCGGGACGGGGAATAATGATGTCGCGATTCAGCACTACCGTGTGATAGCGTGAAAAGTGAATATCGCGCTCCCAGCAGTAACCCCAGTGGTCGTAGATGGTAATCGTGTGCCAGCCCACGTAGATGCGCGGGATGTACAGCGGGGTGCAACCCCAGTAGATGCCGTTGATGTACACCGTGGAGCCCCAGGGATAGTCGAAGTAGGCATTGCCGCACACCGTCCAGGACGGATAGTAAGGATAGTAGGCCGGTTGATAATAGGTCGGTTCCCACTCGTTGACGTACAGAGCGGTGCGATCGAAAGCAAAACTCTGTCCTCCATATCGAACGAAGTAGCGACCGTTGAGATGGTCCAGGAACTCATGACGGTCATCCCAATCACAGATCAGGCCCGACACCGGATACCACTCCGGGATAGGAAACCGTTCCCGCGAGGCGATGATCTGGATATTCTCAACGCCTTCCGGACCGGAAACGACCAGATCATAATCGTCGTTGGGGCCCGGCAGATAATTGGTCACGCCACCGCGAACGAAGCCGTCCTGACCCGGTTCCGTCGGGAACAACAGATTAACCCGTCCCCTCGTGTCGATCGAGTAGATGGCCACAAAGGCGTCACGGTTGGTGCGATAGTTAATGACCACATTGTCACCGACGAAGAAATCACCGTTGAGATGATTGGTCCACACCTCCGCATCAAGGTAACGGTCGATGCGGATATTATCGAGGTAGTTCCCGTCGTTGTCGTAGTCGCGCTGGAGGTCCTGAGCGACC
>CBDUZQ010000010.1:0-18819 GCA_965371755.1 uncultured bacterium | reverse complement strand
AAACTGTCGGGCGCTCTGATCGAACCGTCGTCATACTTCAAGAAATCGCCGCCGGTTCAGTACACTGACGATGAGGCCCGCAAGCTGACTGAGGAGTTCATCACCAAGTACGGTTGGAAACAGGCAGCCAAGCCGAAGCGGAAACTGAAGGTGGCGGCCAAGCGCACCGGCTCGACGCGACCGGCGGCATCGAAGAAGACCGCAGCGTCACGCCCGAGAAAGCGCGTGGTCCGCAGCAAAAAGTAGTTTGTTGCCTATAGTGATTTGACTACCTTGACCGGCGATTCTAGAAATTGCCGGTCTTTCTTTTGAAATGCCCTGCATAAGGATTACATCGTGACCGCGAAGAAGTCCAAGGCTCTTTTTGTCACTTTTGAAGGTATCGACGGCTGCGGTAAGACAACCCAGGCCATTCTGACTTACCAGTATCTTGCCGCTCGGGGTATGCGGGTTAGACTGCTTCGCGAACCGGGCGCCACGGCCACGGCCGAGAAAATCCGGGAGGTCTTGCTCGACGAAAAGTTATCGATTGCACCAGTGACGGAGCTGCTGTTGTACGAAGCGGCGCGGTCGGAGCTTACCAGTCAGGAGATTAGGCCGCTCCTGGCCGCCGGTTACACGGTGCTGTGCGATCGGTTCTACGATAGCACCACGGCTTACCAGGGGTTCGGGAGGAAACTGGACATCCGCATGGTACGAAGCCTGAACCGCCTGGCTGTTGGCAATCTTAAGCCGGATCTGACTTTTCTTCTTGATCTTGATCTGCGCACCGCTCGCAGTCGTCGCGGCAAGCACCCGGATCGATTGGAGTCGCAACCAAAGGCGTTTTTCGCCCGGGTGCGCTCCGGTTTTCTGGAACTTGCCCGCAAAGAACGTCAACGCATAAAGGTCGTGGATGCCGGCCGTTCCGTTGACGACGTGTTTCAGAGTATCCGAACTACTCTGGACCGTCGAATCGCCAGGTTATGACGCAATACGCGACGTTTGATCGGCGATCGATTCTGATCGCTACGATGCTCCTTGGCGTCATGATTCTGCTGAGTGGCGGTATGGCACTCTACATCCTGTCCGACCCCGGACTTAAGCACGCCTTCCACATGGTAACCGTCGCCCGTCTGGTGGAGGAGCATCATGCAGGCGAGGTGGACTGGGATCATCTGGTAATCTCCGGACGGCGAGCGATGATGGACGTGTTGGATCGGTATTCGGGCTACGTGTCCCCCGCGGAATTCGAGGAAAAACGACAGCAGCGAGAGGGCCACTACGGGGGCATCGGCGTAACTGTCACCGGACACGATGATGGACTGCGGATCTACTCCGTTCGTGATGATGGTCCGGGGAAAGCGGCCGGTCTTTTGAGTGGCGATATCATCGTCGCGGCCGATTCGAATCTGCTGGCCGACCGGACGCCTAACGAGGCGACTCTGTTTCTGCGAGGTGAGGATGGCACCAGCGTGATGCTACAGGTATATCGTCCGTGCGATGATGACAGTTTGGAAATCGTGGTTGAACGACGCGAGGTGGCGTATCGCCATGTCGTCTACGCGGGCTACACGCCGGACAGCGTTGTGTACATCAGGTTGACCGACTTTGCGCCGGGCGCCGCCGACGAGGTCGCGTCGGCGCTGGATTCACTGGCCGGTCCCGAGAGCGCAGCCCGGGGTCTGATCCTGGATTTGCGGGGGAATCCGGGTGGTTTGTTCGTCGAAGCACACGCTACGGCCAGTCTGTTTCTTGAGGACGGATTGTTTGTGGTCGGCACCGATGGTCGCTCGCGGTGGAATGACGAGATTTTCTATGCCGACGGCGATGATCGTGCGCACGGCTTACCGATGGCGGTGCTGGTTGATCGCAACTCGGCATCGGCCTCAGAAATTGTGGCCGGGGCACTCCAGCAAAACAATCGCGCCATCCTGGTCGGGGACACGACTTTTGGCAAGGGGCTGGTCCAGGGATACCTGCGGTTTTTTGAGGACGACGGACTTCGGCTGACTATTTCGCGCTACTACTTCGAGGGTGGGATATATCTTAACGATTTCGATTCCATGCTGCATGAGACTGGTCATGGACTCCCGCCGGATTGCTACTACGTATCACCCACATCGGATGATTACATTCGCGCTCTCGAGAATTCGTTTCTTCTGCATCGTTTCGCTCACAACAATCAGGCTGAGATTATCGCTCACGCCGAACGCGGCGGGTTGGATGATATCTGGATTGAACAGTTGGCCGATTCCGTTAAGGACGAATTTGAATACCCGTCGGAGTTGACCCGGCGTGCCGATAGCCTCATTGTGCTGGCCGAACTGGAAAGCGGCTCCGAACAAGTTCAGGCCATGGCCTCCGGTCTGGCCGAGTTGGCCCGGGCGCATGACCGGCGGCGACTTTTCGAGTACAAACCATATCTCAAGATGCGATTGGTTCAACTCGCTTTCGAGCGCGCCTATTCCACCTACCGCGCCTATGACGAGGTGGTGGTGAAAGGACTGGACCAAATCGCCTTTGCGGCAAAAAGGATTGAGCTTCGATGATACCAAACGAACTTGTCGTTTATGTTCTATGCGGTGTCGGAGCTGGGCTGATGGGGGGGTTGCTGGGAGTCGGGGGCGGTGTTGTCCTGGTGCCGCTTATGGCTGTCTTCGGTGGGATCGGGGTTAGAGAAGCAGTGCCGGTTTCGCTGACGGCCATCGTAGCCAGCTCGTTTGCGGCCTCCAATTCCTATCTCAAGAAGGGAATGGTCGATCTGGAGTTGACCGTGATTATTGCTCTGGTCATGGTGATGGGGAACATCACCGGCAGTTACCTCAGCACGGTCGTGCCGTCCGACGTCACGCGTCTGGCTCTGACAGCGGTCCTCCTGTTTACCGCGGTGCAACTGCTGGTTGGCACAGGTTCTCAGAGCGTGTCGACATTCAAAAGGATCAGACATGACCGCTATCCTCTCTGTGCAGTCCTGGCGTTGTTCATCGGCGCGCTGGCCGGGTTGATCGGAATCGGCGGCGGGGAGTTGCTCGTACCGTTGTTGTTCCTGGTTGGCGGTATCTCACTGTCGACGGCGCGCGGCACATCATCGCTGGTCATTGGCTTCTCGGCCGCCGCCGCCTGCGCCGTCTATTTTCTAAACGATCGGATCAACCTGTCGATACTGCCCCCGGTGGTTTTCGGCATGATCGTCGGCGCCAAGCTCGGCAGCATCCTGGGAACCCGCGCTCGCCCGTGGATGGTAAAAACGCTGTATGTCGCCGTTGCGATTTACCTGTCGCAACAATTATCATGGCATGTAATCGAGGCGTGGTGGTGACGGAGAACTTCTTCAATCTCAAGTTGCTGGTCAAGTTCCAGCGCTATATCTGGCGTGGGCTGTTCCTCGTATTGACGAGCGCAATGGTTTTGGCAATGGTAGGAAATCCGTTTGCAGATCGGCTGGCCTGGGTCGGAGTTCTGCTCGCCCTGATAGCCACGGTGGCCAAGGTGGTGATCCTTGCTGAACAATTTCGACGGTCACGACTTTACCGCCACTGGCTGCTTGCATACACGCTGTTGACTATACTGGCTTCAATAGTAGTGATAAGGTTTCTGTTTTCATGAAGACAACAATCTTCGCTGACTTCGACGGCACTGTTTCCCGGCGCGATATCGGATACAACCTGTTTCACCATTTCTCGCAGGGGAGAAACGCTGAACTGGTTCCACTCTGGAAAAGCGGTGCTCTGTCCACGCGTGATTGCCTTCTTAAGGAAGCGGCGATGGTACACGCCGCACCGGATGAGATATTTCGGTTTCTTGACCAGTTTGAACTCAATCGGGGCTTCGAAGACTTTGTGCGACAATGCCGGTCTAATGACACCGATCTGATCATACTATCCGACGGGCTGGATTTCTATATCAAGTATGTTCTCAAGCGCTTTGGTCTGTCCGACCTGCCGGTAATCGCTAACACCGGTCTTCTGGAGAACGGTGGCCTGACGGTCACTTTTCCATACGACAATAAGTCGTGCGATCGCTGCGGCAGTTGCAAGGGGGAACGAATCCGTGAGTACCGCGAGCGACATCTGGAGACAGCCATCGTGTTTATCGGCGACGGTTACTCGGACGCCTGCGGGGTGAGCGAGGCTGATCTGGTTTTCGCTAAGAAAGACCTTGAACAATATTGTGTCTTGCGCAATATTGACCATGTTAAGTACGACACGTTTATTGATGTTTCTCGATACCTGATGGAACGTGGATACATGAGAGACTGATCATCACAGAAGTTGAGCGGAGTCAACGAATGAAAGCAGTAATAATGGCCGGTGGGTTCGGTACCCGATTGAGGCCGCTGACGATAAACATACCGAAACCGATGGCGCCAATCGGCAACCTGCCGATGATGGAGCATGTTGTTTCGCTTCTGGCGAAGCACGGTATCGATCACATCACATCGCTGGTGTATTTTCAAGCTGAGCATATCCGCAACCATTTCGGCGACGGCAGTGCTTTCGGGGTGACCATGGATTACGTCCAGCCGGATGATGACTATGGTACCGCCGGCGCCGTGCGGTGTGCCGTTGAGTCGGCTGAGGAACCGGTGTTGGTTATTTCCGGCGATCTCATCACCGATTTCGATCTAGGCGAGGCGATCGCATGGCACCGGGAGATGCAATCGCAAGCGACGCTGTTGTTAACACGCCGGGAGAACCCGTTGGCGTATGGCATCGTGATAACCGACTCCGACGGTCGGATTGTCCGCTTTCTGGAGAAACCCTCCTGGGGTGAAGCCTTCTCCGATACCATCAATACCGGCATTTACATACTTGAGCCGGACGCTGTCAGGCTCATTCCTCCCCATACCAATTTCGATTTTGCGCAGAATCTGTTCCCGCTTATGCTGTCGAGGGAAATGGGGCTGTTCGGCAAGATCATGGAGGGTTACTGGAAGGACGTCGGTAACGTTGCTGAGTACCGACGGGTACATGCTGACTTGTTCGATGGAAACTTGCATCTCGATCTCAAGACCGTGGTCGAAGAGAGTGACGACTTAACTTTGTACCGAGGCGATAATGTCCAGATCGGCGACAGCGTACAGCTACACGGCAAAGTGATCCTCGGCAATGATGTCTCAATCGGTCCCGGGACGAAGCTGCGCAACTGCGTTATCGGACACCGCAGTTGGGTGGGGACGGGGTGCTCTTTGACCAACTCAGTCTTGTGGGACGACAGCGTCGTCGGCAGTGAAACGAACATGAGTCACGCCGTGGTTGGTTTTCATTCCCGGATCGGGCAGAATGTGCAACTCCTCGATGAAGTCATCGTGTCCGATGATTGCTCTGTCGGCAACGGCGCCACAGTGCGCGCCAACTGCAAAATCTGGCCGGGCAAGACTGTTGATGCCGGCGCTATTGTCTCAACATCGATGGTCTGGGGGGAAAAGTGGAACCGTGAACTGTTCACCGACTCCAAGATAACCGGGTTGGCTCTGGTTGAAATCACGCCGGAAATGTTGGTGCGTATCGGCGCCGCCTTCGGAGCTTTTGTGGGGCCGGGCAGTGCTGTCGTGACCAGCCGTGATGCTTCCGACACCTCACGACTTCTCAAACGCGGTCTCATCTCGGGTCTGTTGGCGGCGGGGGTCAACGTGTCCGACTTCGAGATGCTTCCGATTCCGGTGGTTCGCCACGGTCTGGGCAAGGGCGACTTTGCCGCCGGCATCTATGTCCGCCACAACCCGCAGGACTATCGCCTGATCGACTGCATATTCTTCGATGGTTCAGGACTGGATCTACCGACCTCCAAAACAAAGAAGGTCGAACGCATCTATTTTGGGGAGGAGTTTGAGCGTGCCTCGCTGGATACGATCGGCCATCTGGAAATGCCCCAGATGGTTCAGGAGGATTATCGAGCCGATTTCATGAACGATATCGACAGCGAGGTGATAAGAAAAGCCGGCTTCAAGCTGGTGGTAGACCACTCTAACGGTTCCTCCAGCCAGATTTTCCCGACTCTGTTTTTCAACCTCGGCATCTCAGCCATCGAGTTGAACGCCAACCTGAATCCGCGCAAGTTCTCCAGCTCGCCCGAAGAACACAGTCAGGCAATTGTGCAACTGTCTTCAATCGTTACCTCGCTCCACTGTGATGTCGGTTTTCTGTTGAACTCCGCCGCCGAGAAGCTCACTGCCGTCGACGAAATGGGGCAGCCGGTCGACAGCCATCTTCTGCTCTTGATCGTAACCGACTTCTTTTTGTCCACGCACGAAGCAAAGAAAATAGCGGTGCCGGTCGCGGCCTCCATGGGGGTCGAGAAAATTGCAGCCGAGTATGGTGTCGAGGTGATTCGGGTGGCCAACGATCATCTGGCTATGATGGAGGTCTACGGTCGAGGGGATGTCGATTTCGTCGGGGGCACCCGTGGCGGTTTTATTTTCCCCGGCTTCCAGATGGGCGCCGATGCTATGCTTGCCGCTGTGAAACTGTTGGAGATGATGGCCGCCACCAAGACACGCCTGGGTTCGCTGCGCAAGAAGTATGAATATCTCATCCGGCGTTTTGTTTCGGTGCCGTGTCCCTGGTCGATGAAAGGAACCGTCATGCGCAAGCTGATCGTCGGCACCGACGACAAGGAGCGCCAGTTGATCGACGGCGTTCGGATTTTCGAGGATGACGGCTGGGTGCTGGTGGCGCCTGACCGCGTGACGGCTGCATTCAATATCCTGGCTGAGTCGCCGTCGGCGGAAAGTACCCAGACCCTTATCGAGCGTTACACTTCTTTCGTCGAAGAGTCGCAGGAAGCGTAGTAACGCCGTAGGGCAGCATTCCTGCGATGCCGCCCAAAAACCGTCATCGCGAGGGAGTCTGCCAAAGGCGGACGACCGCGGCGATCTGGCTTCGCACCCAATGAGATTGCCGCACCCCCTACGGCACTAGTGCCTTCGGTCACTCGCAATGACAAACCCTGAAGGCCACAAGCTCACAAAAAACTTGATGCTTTTGTCCAGCCGGTTTCATTATACTATAGTACTATGGTCAGACAGCACAAAATGAGTCGCGAGATAGAGATCAAGCTCAACCTCGGATCGTTCACCAACTACCTCAAACTGATGGGGTTTCTGGGGCAGACCGAAAAGGAAGAGCGGCACCTGAACGCTTTTTTCGATACTGAGGATCGCAAGTTGTCGGCTGCCGGTTGGGCCCTGAGGGTGCGGGCCGAGAACCATCGCGGCCTGGTGACCATCAAGAGCATCGCCAAAGAGACCGGCAGCGCTTTCATCCGTCAGGAGATCGAAGCTGAGATCAGTCGCTCGGAAGCACTTGATATCCTCGCATTGCAAGTCGATGTTATGGACCTGCCGGTCCTCCCGGTAGAGTACCTGACCGAAAAGTTAGGGCGGTTGGAAGTAATGATCCTGGTCAAGTTCGAGAATCTACGCCAGAAGAAGTTCTTCAAGATAGCGGATTACACTTACCTTTTGGAGATCGACAAGACCGAGTTCGGTGATGGTTCGGTCGACTACGAACTGGAGGTCGAACTACCCGACACCGGCCGCCTGGAAACAGTTGAGGATAGTCTGCGCCGCATGTTCGGCTCCCTGTCGATTCCTTTTGAGACCCAATCCGAAAGCAAATTCGCCCGCGCCCTGAAACGCGCGAAGGTGTTTTAGCTTCTTGCGCCACGGGACGAGGGACCGGGTCTGTGGACCTGACCGGCTTGGCTGTTACAGCTTCTTCCAGTTCGACAGCAACTCAACCACCAGTCGCAGGCCGATGCCGGTGGTGCCCTTTGGAGTATAAGGGCGCCCTTTGGGTTCCACGTCGACATAGGCGATATCGATGTGCGCCCACGGCCAGTCACCGACGAAATTCTCGAGGAAGGCTGCCGCCGTCGATGTGCCGGCAGTCTTACCGGCTGAGTTGACGATATCAGCGATGTCCGACTTCAAAGAGTTGCGGAAATCATCCCAGATCGGCAGTTCCCAGACGCGTTCAGCCGTGGTCTCGGAGGCAACCTTGATCCTCTCCAGCAAGCCGGCATGGTTACCGAGAATCGGCGCTCCTGAGTAACCGAGGATGTACAGGGCGGCGCCGGTGAGAGTGGCGATATCAATGACCGCCTGAGGCTCGAACTTGTCAGCGTAGTCGAGAGCGTCGGCCAGAATAAGGCGTCCCTCGGCATCGGTATTGATGATCTCGACCGTGAGTCCGTTGCGCGTGGTGATAATGTCCGACGGCCGGGTGGCGTCACCGGAGACCATGTTTTCAGTCAGCGGCATCAGCCCAACCAGATTGAGCGGCAGTTTCAGTTGCGCCGCCGCCTGCATCGCTGATAGAACCACAGCCGCGCCGGTCATGTCGCCCTTCATCTCAACCATCAAGGCGGCCGCCTTCAGGGACAGTCCACCGGAGTCAAAGGTTACCCCCTTACCAACCAGAACCACCGGCTTCTGTCCGGCGCGTCCGCCTTTGTAATCCAAAATAACAAAGCGCGGCGGCTGAGCAGAACCTTGCGCCACGGCCAGCAGTGCTCCCATTTTCTCAGACTTGATAGCTTTCTGATCCAGCACGCGACAGGTCATGGCGTCATGCTTCTCAGCCAGCTTGACCGCTTCACGAGCAAACTTGACCGGCGATAGATCATTAGCCGGAATCGCCGAGAGACGTCTCACATTGATTTGACCTTCCGCCGTGATCCGACCGCGTTCGACAGCCTTCTCCAGCCGATTCGACAGCCGCTTGTTATCGATGGCAAATGTTAACTCGGACAGGTTGTGCCGGGCGAGATCACTCTCCTGAGTCTTGTATTCGAGCAGACGGTACGAACCTAAGAGATATCCCTCGATCACGGCCTGGAAGATCTGTTTGTCCTCAACTGTTCCCAGATGAAAGGTGGCCGTACGGCAGCAGGTCAAAGACTTTTGCCGTGACAACGTCCCGGCGGCCCGACGATAGCTGTCCGGCGTCACCGGTCTCTTGTCACCTAATCCGGCAAGGATGACACGCTCGGCTCGATATCCGTCCGGGTTAGCAATCACTGCTGTCTCGCCTGCCAATCCGGTGAACTCCCCGGATTCCATGAGAGCTGTGATCGTTCCACCGCAAGTGCGGTCAAGCTCTTTCAGGTCTTTGTCGGTCAGTCGGTCGTAGTTGGTCACAAACATCACGAGCGCCACCGTCGAACAGTCTGTGGGTCGGTCGGTCACGTATTGTATCTTCATTGCCATACTCCTTTGCTTTGATTTAAGGTAGCGGAACAGACGTTGGGCGGCAACTGAAATCGGTGGGCACATAGTGCCTCTCTACATCTGCCGCCCACGGAAGGTGAACGATACTTTGACGGAAGGTCCAGCCGCCTTAGTATTCGGCGGCGAGAAACGAATGATAGTTGCGTTCGGTCTCGGCAAGATTATCGGCGCCGAATTTTTCGAGAAAGGCATCGGCCAGAACGAGGGCCGCTACCGCCTCGCCGATTACGGCCAGGGGTGGCACAATACAACAGTCACTGCGTTCCACTATCGCCTCGCCCGGTTCCTTGGTGACAACATCGACCGTCTTCAGAGGCCGGTTCAATGTCGAGATCGGTTTAGCGGCCACCCGGATAATGATATCTTCACCGTTGGTGATACCGCCTTCGAGACCGCCGGCGTTGTTGGTTTCGCGATGGAACTTTTTCTTAACCGGGTCACCAAATGGGTCATAAAAGATCTGATCATGCACCTGCGAACCGCGCGACGCTGCCGCCTCAAACCCCAGTCCGATCTCCACCCCTTTGACCGAATGAATCGCCATCATCGCGCCAGCCAGACGTCCGTCGAGGCGGTGGTACCATTGCGAGAAGCCACCCAATCCGACCGGCAAGCCGCGCACAATAATCTCAGCCACACCACCGAGTGAATCCTTGTCCTTCATGGCCTGCCGGATGGCTTCGATCATATTCTGCCCGATCTCAGTATCCAGACACCGCACTTCCGAGTCCTCGGTGACCCGAGTTATCGTGTCGGGATCAGGGCGAGGGAAGTTCGCCGGCATAACGACCTCACCGATACGGACGACATGGGATGCGAACTGAACGTCGAACGTCTCCAACAACTGCCTGGCCACGGCGCCGACCGCCACGCGGGCGGCTGTCTCGCGGGCCGAAGCGCGTTCCAGAACGTTGCGCAGATCGTGATGATGCCACTTGATGCCACCGGCCAAATCGGCATGACCGGGTCGGGCGCGATGGGTATCGTAGGCGAGTTTCTGCTCTTTCGGCGAGAGGTCGTCCGCGATAGGGTTTATTGGGTCCATAATCTTGGTCCAATTGGTCCAGTCGCGGTTGCAAATGACGAGAGTTACCGGTCCCCCCATGGTAAGACCGGCCCGAACCCCGGCCACCAATTCGACTTGATCCTGCTCAATCCTCATGCGCCCGCCGCGGCCGTACCCTTTTTGCCGTCGCGCCAATTGGTGATTGACCGCCTCGACATCGACTGTCAGCCCGGCCGGCAGACCGTCAATGATAGCCGTAAGCTGTGGTCCGTGTGATTCACCGGAAGTCAGGTAAGTCAGCATGGGAAGAAACTATGCAAATGATCGGGCGAAGGCAACGCCTTTGTGACTACACTTGGCGTGCGGTCTCCACTTGCGAAGCCCATTCGCCGTCGGCGTCCATCCTGGCCAGACGTTTTTCAATCCGATCATCGATGTTGAGCGCCCGAGACATGTCGTAAAACTTCCTCTGATCGATGGGTGAAATGTCTCGCATCTCCTCCAGTACGGCGACGATTTTCTCGATCGACCTATCGACCACTTCCAGATCGCCCCCGAGTTTCTCCAGAATGCGGTCAGTCTCGCCCTTCTTAAGCATCATGCGGAGAAGCTGACTCCGACCGTAGATGGCCATGGTGGCGTTGTTGAGGTAGTGCGACAGCGTAGCCATGGCGATGTTCTTCGACTCTATCGCACCCTTCTCGCGTTCCTGAAGCAGCAGGTTCCGGGACAGTTCCTGTCGTTCACGGAAGAGGTTCTCTATCGTCAAGTACGATTTCCAGATCTCCTGGTTGGCCCTGACCAGCATATTCTCAATGTTACCGATGTCGACCCCAAGATACTCTGCGGTACCGATCGTCCCGGCCAGAAGCGACGAGGATATCTCGTCTACCTGGGCTTTGTCAAGAGACAGCCTGGCGGAAAGGTCGTTGATTCTTTGCAGTCGATCCTCAAGGTCTGTCTCGAAACCGCTGAAGCGATCGCTGGTGAGTTGGACTGCCAGTCCCAGGACATCCTGAAGCACATGCGTGGCTTCTTCAGATCTCTGTTTGTGGTGGTCGGCAATACTCTCTGTGACATAGTCCGGCAGCCGCCATGTTTCGGCCAGGTGGTATCCGATTTCAGAGTGGTCGATACCAAACATGGCGATTTCAGCATCGACCAGCGATTCGGCCGATACTTCTTTTCGCACAATACGGGCGTACTCGTGGGGATAGTGATGCAGCAAAAACAGGATGCCGATGTCGTGCAGCAAGCCTGCGATGAACGCTTCCTCAGGTGACGTATTTGAGATGGTCCGGGCGATCTTTTCGGAGGCCGATGCGATGCAAAGCGAGTAGGCAAAGAACTCTTTGGGATCAACGCCCGAGGCGGCGGCGATTTTGTCAGGGTTGAATACCGATGTGGACAGAGCCAGGCATTTAACAGTCGTGACACCAAGCACCGATACGGCCTGAGGAACCGTTTTGATTTCAGCGACGCGTTGGTAAAACGGGGAGTTGGCCATTTTCAGAATCCGTCCGGTCAGCGATGGATCCTTGAGAATTATCCTGGCCAGCGAGTCGGCAGTGAAATCATCTTTGCCCACCTCTTTAAGGACCTCAGAGAGCACTTGTGGCAAAGAGAGAAGATTCTCGTTGTTGCGAATTTGCTCGAGGATATCGATTTTGTTCATGTTTACCGTCGATCGATTTTCTCTTTTTGAGTAGTATCGGCAATCACCATAAATGGTTTACTTGCCGGGGAATTCAGGGGGGGGGGGAGAATCTGCTATCAAGCTGTTGAAAAACGCTGCACTTGTCATTGCTGATGACTGTAATGCCCCCAGTGACAGCGGTTTCCCGCCGGGTCTGAAGACCCGCCGGGCACAAGACGGTGTGAATGTCGTCCTGGAACAGGATACTAACCGACTGTCCGGTCGGCAGTCACTGAACGGACAATTTCGGTGAGTTGTTCGATCCGAAACGGTTTGTGCAGGACACGTACTATGCCGGCTGCCTGCAGCTGCTCCGGCTGGAGCGTTACCTCCCAACCCGTTACCAGGATCACCGGGACCCCGGGGGCGATCTCTTTGAGGCGGCTGGCCACTTCAAGTCCGGACGCGCCCGGCATAGCCAAGTCAGCCAGAATGATATCAAAATCATGCTGCTCAGCCAACCTCAGACCTTCGGTCCCCGACCGGGCCGTTTTGATCTCGTAGTCCAATGACTGACACATGGCCATGATGAGATCCAGGATGACCGTCTGATCGTCAATAGCCAGCAATCTCAGCTTGCCTGGCAACCGGCGGTCGGGCAGAGACGGTTGCTCACTGATCGGGAATTTGAACGACATATACGAGAATTGGGCGGACCTTTGATCGAGACAAACAAGGCAAGGCTGTCCGATCACGGGCGTCAGAAACTCGGTTGCGGTCAACTGATCGGCCAGTTCGCCGGCCCAGGTATACTCGCCGAACCGTCCAATCTGTTCGATTGCCGGCTGCTCTCGACCATGCCGGGAGAGATCGAGGTAGACGTGTTTATCAATGAGATAGCCGGCGATTGTAAGAACTTCATCCTCCCGGACAATCAACGCGAGTCGGCCAACCGCCTCTGCACAGAGAGCCGCCACCGCCGGGGCCGGACATCTGATCGGAGCTACCGGATAGCTGCGAGCAAAGATTTCGCGAGGTCGTCCACCGACCATATAAAGATTGTCCGAGATACGCACCCGACCAAGGAATGTCATGATGATCTCATTGATGTCTTCCGCTCCGGCTTCAGTCGCGGCGGGCGCCGTCATCATCTCGGCAGATCGTCCCAATGAGTGACGTACGAATTGAGCAGCCGATTCCGCCTCGACCACGATGCTTTCGAAATGATGCCGTATTTCGCCGGGCAGATCAGCGCGAGTCATTCCAAGCTCAGCGTTGCCGATCAGGGCGGATAAGTGGTTGTTCAGTCGATTCACAATCCCGCCGAGGGAAGCTCCGCCGACTTCCTTGGGCAGCGCTACGGTCTGCGTGCGGCGAAGTTCGGCCATAGTGAGGCGCATCGAATACAACCCCATAGCGAGAGTCAACAATCGCTCCCACTCCCCCTGTTCACTTTCAGAACTATCGGTTACAAATACAAGAACCACGGTGATGAGCCCATCCAAACCGATCAGAGGAAAAGCCGCCATGAAAGCCGGTACCTGGGTCTCACCCAGCAATCGATAGCAGGCCTCCCTATTAGCCAGTTGAAACTCTTCCAGGCGCTTGACTACCTGGGCACGGCCGCGGACGAACAGGGGATCTCCCCCGGTAGCGGTCTCGGCCACGATGCCCTCACCGGGGAGGATATCAAACGCCGTGGGATCGTCATCCAGAGGTGCCCGGAAAGAACCGTTGGGTTGCCTCAAAAAGGCAACGATCGACGAACCAGGTGGAAGAATTTCACCCACTTGCTTTACCAGATGATCTGTTTTCACTTCCAGAGGCTCGACGCCGTCGAAGCGCAGCAGTCCGAGAATCTTGTTGAAGCCTTTACGCCTTGTTATATCAACTCGGGCCAGGTCGCTCTGCGTTAAGACGGCTCGGGCCAGCCTGGCGAACAAACTGATTGCCTTGAGGTCACTCTCAGACACTCTGAAAGGACCGCCTTCACGCCGGAAAAGTAATGCGTCCAGACGTCCGTGATCGCCGATCGGATAGAGCAAACTGGAGTGGGCAATGTAGGCCTTATCATTTTCGCCTGTGGCCTCCTGATTGATAATCAGTGGTCGCCTGCGGTCGAGGGCGTCTATAAGCGCCGTCTTATAGTTTTCAGTGAGGTCCGAAAGCGGCTCACTCCCGCCCAGCAGGTGAAGCCCTCCGTTTACCAGTCCTACCAGATGTACTGATTGAGCACCGTGAAGCCCGACTATCGAGCGACAGAAAGACTCCGCAGCTTCCGCCGAAGCAAAGGCCTCAGTCGCCGTATTCAACCGCGCTGTCAGGTCATGATGGACTGACTGTTGGTGGTCAACCTGGTTGTGGGCGGTCGCCAGTTCCCTGGTAAGGCGAGCCGTTTTGATCTTCTCCGCCAACCATTCAATGGCCGGCGAAAGATACCTTGCCTCGCCGGGTGAGAAGGACTGCGTCGGTTCGCTGAGCAGTACAAAAAGACCGATCTTCTCGGTCGATGATACCAACGGCAGCATCAGCGCGGACCGGAATCGTGAAGTAGTTAATTTGCCGTCGCGGTCAAACATTTCGAAGTCACCGGTCAGGCAGGGTTCGCCAAGCTCAATCGTCTGACTGACCATGTTGCGACCGAAGGGGTAGTGCTCCAGCAAGGTGGTTTCTTCCGGTGTCAGGCCGGATGAGGCCGTCAGGACCAATTGGCGGCGAGCCCGATTAAGCAGGAAGACCGCGCCGGCGCAGTCGGGCAGTTCGCTCAGGATTTCCCTGAGCGAGATATCCAGAAGCTGCATGAGTTGGTATGGTTCTCTGGCGGCTCGCTGAAGGTTCTCCATTACCGACAGACGCCGATCGCGCAGTTCTATCTGCTCCCCCTTTGTCTGCCAATGGTCGGAGTAGAGCGACAGCCCCACCGCCATGAGTAACAACCCACCCAACAACAACAGCCACTGACCCAGGTCGAGCCAATAATAGGCTGCCTCAACGAACCACTCGCCATAAGATGTGGACGTCTCAACTGTCTGCCAAAGGGCTGCCGCGACCACGACAGCGCCGCCAATAACAAATGACCACCGTCCGGGGATATGTCCCTCGGCAAAAAAGCGCAGCCGTACTAATAGAAATACAATCAAGAGGGCCGTCAGCAGCGGCAAGAGCATTAAATAGAGGCCGTCAAGCATTACTGTGACTCCACCAGTTTGCCATGCAGTGTGAAGGCGTCGGCCGAGCTGATCCGTATCGACGCCACCGAGCCGGGCGGCAGGCCGGATGCTTCAAACAGCACTGTCTTGTTGCCCTCAGTGCGGGCGCGTTGGTATTCATCGCTGCGTCGTGAAACACCCTCCACCAGACTTTCGCGTATTCGTCCCACCTCACGTTGGTTACGTTGAGACCCGATCTTCTGCTGAAGCTTGATTAAGAGCGACAGGCGGCGGACTTTCTCCGCCTCATCGACATCGTCGCTCAACCGAGCGGCTGCCGTCCCGGGACGCACCGAGTAACGGAACATGAAGGCCGCATCGAACTCTATCGCCTCAACGGCGTCAAGGGTCTGCTGATACTCCTGCTGTGTTTCCGAGGGGAAACCGACGATCAGATCGGTGGTAAGCGACACATAGGAAAGAGACTGTCTGAGTTTATCCACGATGCTGCGATAATGCGCCAACGTGTACCCACGTCCCATTTTCTCCAGGATACGATCACATCCCGACTGCAACGGCAGGTGTACGTGCGGCATCACTCTCGGTTCGGCGGCCATCACCTCGATCAACTCATCAGACAGGTCCTTGGGATGCGAGGTCATGAAACGCACTCTCGGTATCTCGGTTTCTCGCACTACTCGTCTGAGCAGCCGAGGGAAATCAGTATCGCCGTGCCGGTAGCTGTTGACGTTCTGCCCCAGCAGAGTGATCTCGACCACGCCCTCATCGACCAACCTCTTGACCGAATCAACCACATGATCGGACGAATGAGCTCTCTCGCCACCGCGCACGAAGGGAACGATGCAGTAGCTGCAGTAGTTGTCACAACCACGTGAGATAGTAACAAACGCGGAGTACTCGGTTTCCCTGACGGGCGAGAAATCGTCGATTTCCTGCTGACCGAAGGCAGTCATGATGGCCGCTGATCCGTTCGAGCGCGCCAGTACCTGAGGCAGCTCAAAAAGCCGGTCAGTGCCTAAGACGATATCGACGTGCGGCGCCAGTTCGACCAGTTGCTTTCCCAATCGCTGGGCCATGCAACCGACCACAGCCAGCCTCACCTCGGGCCGAGTCTGCTTGTATCGCCGCAGTTCACCCAGCCGCCCGATGACCCGCTGCTCGGCTTTGTCCCGCACCGAACAAGTATTCAGGATTATCAGGTCGGCATCCTTTTCGTCCGGCACCCGCCGAAAACCGCTGTCGGTCAGAATCGAAACCAGGGTCGAACTGTCCGCCAGGTTCATTTGGCAGCCGAAGGTGGTGATATGAAATCTGTGCGGGCGTGGGTTCTTTTCCATCTCAGACCCCTGACGACGGGTACCATTCACGATCGATCAACTCGCCCCGATGATACATGTTTGAGGGCTAAAAGCCAAACAAAACTTTGACTCCCGAGGACAGGTCAGTCCCAAATCTGCCGAGGCAGGATCACAGGAACCCTACTATTCCACTGCTCCGGGTCAGGTGGATTTTGTTCGCAGATTCGTGACGGCGCGGCTATTCAGCGGCCGCCTTGTGAAAGTGGTCCCGGCCACTCTATCTTCTTGACGACACACCCAATCACCGGTGGCGGCCCACCGGTAAACATGAAGTCGACCAAGTAGACCAAGTCGCTGATATCGATCGTACAGCTTCCATCGACGTCGGCCAGGTTCAACTCCGGAGGTGCGGGACCGCCGGTAAACATATAGTCGACGAGGTAAATGAGATCAGCTACATCGATTTCGGTGAAGCTAAGATCGATATCTCCCGGGATAAGTTGGGCCGGTTTCACCCTGATGGTGTACGGAACCAGATCAAAGAGATTGCTGAAATTGTCATCAACGCGAGCCGTGAAGGTGAACTGCCCGGTGTCCGGGGTGGTGCCGGAGATGGTTCCGGCGCTGTCCAGACTATAGCCGTTGGGCAGCGATCCTGAGGCCAGCGAATAGGTCAGGTCGTTGGAACCGCCGATGGCGCGGAGACCGGCCTGGTAGGGGAAGTACTGGGTCGCGCCGACGAGGTCTTCATCCACCGATACGAAATGCAACTGCCATGGTTCGTGCGACTGATACTTGAGCACCCAGCCGGCCGGGTCGCACTGGATACCATTGACGTTGGAGGGAAGATTGAACCGAAACACGTTGCGTCGCCGGTCAGGCCACAGTTGCACGGTGTCATCCGGTATCGCCGAGAAATCGAAGAAGAAATCGACCGGCATCCGAAACACTTGCGGCTCGGTTGTCTGAATCTGTTCCACCAGGAGGTACAGATCATATCCGCCGCTGTCGGACGGTTCCTGCAGATAGCGAAATCGGTAGTTCGGGAAGCCTTCGCCGTAGATCCAGTCTTCAAAGAACCAGTCCAGTTCCTGACCGGTGGCGGCCTCAAAAACATCGCGAAAATCCTCCGTGGTAGCAGAACCGTACTGGAATTGCGAGTTGTAATACGCCGCCACACCGTCATAAAATACCTCGTTTCCCAGGACGCCACGGAGCATGTGGACCACCCAGGCCCCTTTGTCGTAAGACAGCCCGCCGTGGAAGATATTCCCGACGTCAGAGGTGTCGCTGTCTTCGACATAGATAGTACCGATGCCGAAGTAGGCCATGCCATTCATGTAATTGTGGTAGGCGGTCCAGCCGTCTTTTTCAAGGTAATAATCCGCCTCGGCGTATGACGCCCAGCCTTCATTGAGCCAGATATGCCCCCAGGAGCGACAAGTAATCATGTCGCCGAACCACTGGTGGGCCATTTCGTGCACTACCACCCGTTCGGAAAAGCCGAAACTGGTGCCGCTCATGGAACTCATGGTCTGATGTTCCATGGCGCCGCCCCACTGGAAATTGGCGTGTCCGTACTTCTCGTTCGCAAACGGATATTGACCATACTTGTCGCTGAACACGGTGAGAGCATACGGCGTAATGTCGTATTTGGTAAGCGAGTAGGTGTAGTTGCTGGGATACACGGCGTGAATGATCGGCATCGTATCCTGCCCGGCGTTGTAAACCCACTCATCATACCAGACCGTGTACTTGGATATGGCTACTGAAAACAGATAGGTAACGATAGGGTAACGCACCGACCAGTAGAAAGTGTGCGCGTTGGCTCCGTATGACACAGTAGAATCAAGGATGCCGTTGGAGGCGGCATAGAAGGCGGTGTCCACCGTAATGGCGATATCCATAGAATCCGGTTTGTCGTCCATGCGGTCCTTGCATGGCCACCAACTGCGCGCAAAATACGGCTCCGACAGAGACGAAATCACGGGCGTGCTGTTGTGATAAGCAAAAGAGAACCCTTGAAACCCACCCTCGGTGGGATGGCCGTAATAGTAGAAGGTCGCCTCGAACTGTTCGCCGCTGTTTCGCACGGCGTCCAGCGAAACAGTCACGACATTATCAAGGCGTGAAAAGACCAGCGGACCACTTGACGCCTGGATCGAATCGAGGATCATCCCGTCGTGAAAGTCTACTTGCACCTCGGCGACGCCATCGATGGTTGCGGCCGCGACCATCTTGACGATACCGTAGATAATCTCAGTGGTGTCGTTAACTCGAATATTAACGTCGTAAAATAAGACATCGTAGTTCGTCTGGGTGTTTTCCACCGGCGCCCGGGCGGCCAGTTGGCGCACGAATTCTTTGTCGAGTGCAGCCGATACTTTGCCCTCCCAAAGCTTCTGGTGTATCACCGACGCCGGCACATCATCCCAGTCGGTTTCGGCCAGAGTGGGTGTGAAAACCAAGCCCAGAATCAGCAGTGTGGTAATGCT
>CBDUZQ010000009.1:0-18840 GCA_965371755.1 uncultured bacterium | reverse complement strand
GGCAGAGGGTATTGCGCAGATCATCTTTGTGGACCCGGCAGTGCATGACCATGAGACCCTTATTAAGGGACTTGTGCCTGGAAACGGCTCTGACATCCAGGTGGTGCTCCTTGATTCGGATCTTGACGGCATACAACAGATCACCGAAGCGCTTACTTTCTATGATGATATTGACAGCCTCCATATCCTTTCCCATGGTTCGAGCGGCAGCCTGACCCTCGGCAATACCTCCCTGACTGCAGATACCATCGACAGCTACACCCCGCAACTTACTGCCTGGAGTGATGCACTTGGCGAAGATGCGGATATCCTCCTCTATGGCTGTAATGTGGCAAAAGGCGTTCCCGGCATTGAGTTTGTGCGGAATTTGAGCGAGATCACCGGCGCGGACGTTGCGGCCTCCGACGATGCAACGGGCGCCGCAGAGCTAGGCGGCGACTGGGTGCTGGAATACAGTGTAGGTGACATTGATGCGGCTTCCTTTGTCCCGGCCGGTTATGCTCACATCCTCGAGGAGATCAACGGGACCGACGGCAACGACACGCTGGTCAGCAAAGACACGAACGACACACTGACCGGCAAGAAAGGCAACGACACGTATGTCTTCCTGGACAACTGGGGCACTGACACTGTCGTCGAGATCGCAGGTGAGGGCACGGATACGCTCGACTTCTCAGGCGTCACCTCGAATCTCACGTTCACGATCAAGAAGAGCGGCGAAGTCATCGTCGAGGCCGGCACCAACAAGGTCACGGCAACCAACATCGAAAACCTCAAGGGCGGAACCGGGGGCGACACGTTCCTGTTCGAGAAGAACGCGACGCTCGCCGGCACCATCGACGGCGGCGGCGGATCGAACAAGATCAACTATACCGGGCCTTCCGGTTTCATCGGTTCCAAGGGCTATAGCGGACCGGTCACGGTCGATACCAGTGACGCAACCGCCACGGGGATCAACGGCGGCTTCACGAACATCGATACCATCATCGGCGGCAAGGGAGCCGACACCCTGACGGGCAGCGATGCTGCGGACAACTTTGAGGGCGGGAAGGGCGATGACACCCTCACTGGGGGCGACGGCAACGACAGCCTGAAGGGCGACAAGGGCGATGATCAGCTTCTGGGGGGGGCCGGCACGGACACCCTGGAAGGTGGCGACGGCGACGACAGGCTCAATGGCGGCGGGGACAACGACACACTGACCGGCAAGATAGGCAACGACACGTACGTCTTCCAGGACAACTGGGGCAACGACACCATCACGGAGAACGCGAACGAGGGCACGGACATACTAGACTTCTCGGCAATAGCGGCGGATCTCGACTTCGAAATTCGCGAGATCGACGCCGCGGTTGCCGATGGCGGCATCAAGCTGACCTCCACGGCCCACGGGAGCCTGCAGCGGGAGTTGAACAAGCCCGGCGTTCAGAACATCGAGAAGGTTGTCGGTGGAAAACAATCGAACACGTTCACGATCCATCCCGACTGGGGCCAGGGGTTACTGATTGACACGCCGTTGACCGCAACAAGCAAAACAAACCTGGATTTTTCCAACTTGCCCACAACGACGAATCTGACCATCAAGATCAGTCCGCCGGACAAGAGCCACAGCCAGGCGGCCAACAAGGTGTATGTCACGGACGGCTCCAACTACCTGGTGGCATATCATGTATTCGAGATCAAGGGCGGCACAGGGAAAAACACGTACGCGTTCATTGATGGCGGAGTCCTGGCAGGCAAGTTGGACGACACCGTAGGCGAGAATGTGCTCAACTACTCCCGGAACGACGTTTTGTCAATCGTCAATCTCAAGGCGGTGGACGAGAGCGTGGTACCGGAGATTACCGTCAAACAGGTCCAAGCCGGTGTCACGGCGGTCAACGAGGTCTGGACATACACTCTGCCCCTGCATTTGACCGGCGGCACATACACGCTGAGCCTGGGCAATAAGACGACGGAGCCGATCGCGCATGACGCCGATATCGCAACCATTCAGGGGGAACTGGAGAAGATCTTCCGCCCGTCGTGGACCTCCGGGCACGTGACAGTCACCGGTGAGGCGCCCGCCTTCACCGTCACTTTCAACGTCTCCGATCAGAAACCGTTTCTTCCGCCCAAGCTCCGCGCAAACGGGTTTGAGCTCCAAACCCTGGCGGGTCATTTGGTTGGAGATGACGCCACGATCACCGCAACCCCCAACAATCAGACCGGCGCCACACACATACACCATGACGGCGTAGGCGGGACGTTCAAGTTGAAGCTGGGAGAGACGGTCGTAGACAACGCCATTGACTATGACGCGACGGCTGCCAAGATCTTGGAGGAACTCAAGGGGGTAGCTACCCACGGAGACAAGATCGACGATGTCGTGGGCAGCGGAACGCGACTCGATCCCTGGAGGGTCTACTACAACGAAGCCGACCCACCGTCGCTGACATCCGATGCGGACAGCAACAATTTGAAAAAGGATCCGATTCAAACCACGCAGACGCAGGCCGGACAACTGCCCGTAAAAGCCGTGTACACGGTCCGCACCGATGCCGAAAGTGGCAAGTTCCACTTGAACCTCGGTTTTGCGGACAATACAAGCAAGGATACGGCGTCGATTCCGCTCGACGCGTCGGTGAAGATCAAGCTGGAAGCGGTGGAGGGCATCAACGACGTGACGGTCGAGGGAAACGGAACCGTGGACAACCCCTGGAAGATCACCTTCAATGATACGGACGGTACGGTCACAAGCTTGACCGGTGTCACGGGGGGAACCAACAATGCCTCTGGTGAAGATGTAAAGGAGGAGCTCCGATCTGTAGGCGGATACCTCGGTTTCGCGTATTCGAACCGGACTGTGGACAACAAAACCTTGGTGAACGGCACCCAAAAGATTATTCCCGAGCCCCTCAATGTCTTCGGATCGTTCAAGCTCGCGTTTGAATGCGCCAAGACCAGCTCGATCAGCATTCCGTTCAGGACGGATGCCGCGCAGCAGAAGACAGCCCGCGAGACTGCTGCCGCCGAGATTCAAACGAAGCTGAACAACCTCGGAACGGTCCAGGAACGGAACCTGACAGTGACGTGCGTATGGGTCGAACCGGTCGAAGGTGCGGAGGGTCACTGGAAAGTCGATTTCGCTTCGCCGAATGCCCCCGATAATCTTTATGTTTCCTGGCTGACCGTGGGGGCCGATCACGGTCGGCTTCCCGGGTGGGATATCAGCAACCTGCATACAGCCACTGTCAAGGCGCCGAGGCATTTCGCGACAGGCGTTCGAGACGGATTCAAGTCGAACGAAGGTGAAGGTAATAACGATGTCACGCCCAATATCCACCAGGTTGTTGGTGCGTCGTACGTTTTCGGCGAAGTGGAAACGATCGACACGGGAGTGGGCGTCGGGGGCGAGAACAAGGGTCCAGACGACGTAGACGTCAATGGATTGTTGAGCGGCGGTGCGGGCAATGACAAGCTGACAGGAGACGATAACAACAATACGCTGGACGGCAAGGACGGCCACGACCTCTTGGAGGGAATGGGGGGCCACGACAAGCTGATCGGCGATGCGGGCCATGATACGCTCAACGGCGGCGACGGAACGGACACCCTGGATGCCGGATTGGGAGACGACGTGTTGTCCGGCGGAGCCGGAACCGACGTGCTGCAAGGCGGCTCCGGAAAGGACATCCTGGACGGAGGCTTCGGCAATGACCTTTTGGACGGGGGTGGGGCGAGTGACAAATACACCTTCCGGAACAGTTGGGGGCACGACGTTGTTTTCGAGGAAAAGACCGCCAATCCGATCACGTTCCAGACCCAGCACACGCGGCACGCGGATATCACTGGGAACACACTGGATTTTTCCGCTGTCGATGCAACCAGCATGACCCATGTGCTCAGCGAAGGACGCCTGGCATCCGCGACGTTCACCGATGCCGACCAGACCTTTCCGCTGGAGCAACTGCAGGACCGGCTGAAGGGCTGGACCGCGTCGGACGGCCACACGCGGATTCCCATGCTCGGTTTTGGTCCTGGCCAGACGGCCGAGGGGAAAGACGACATGGAGGTACTTGTGGGCGACCCACCCGCTGAAGTCGGGGCATCCGTCACGGCCGAGTTCAAGGTGAATCCGAAAGGCGGCTCGACGACCGACAAAGCGCTACCCGGTACCGACGGCGTGAAACTGATTCTGCTGGTCGACCGCGGCAATGGAACAACGGTGCAGGTTCACGTCAATGTGTTGAAGAACGCGCTTGGCAACAATACCACTCTTGAGGGAGAAGCCAACACGGCGCTGTTGAAAGATTTCAAAGTCGCGTTAACGGCTGGCCTCACCACAGCAGGGCTGCCGACGGACTCGATTGAGGCCGAATTGGACGGCAAACGCCTGAAGCTGACGGTCAAACAGGATGGGACTATGGTTTCTCGTACGCGGACGGACGCCCAGGGCAACGAAGAGACCTACAACGTCTACGTCCCGGCCCGCATTGCGATTCTGCCCGATGCGGGACAAACAAACACCGTGGTCACCGGTGACGACGCCGATGGAAAGAAATCGCTCAAGCACATTGAGAAGATCGTCGCCGCCAACGCGGATAACACCTTTGTCTTTGGCAACGATTGGGGACTGAGCTATCTCGTCGACCGTTTCGGGCCCACGAGTGGCTACGGGCAGTACGAGCCCGACTATTTCACCGCGTGGGCCAGCCGGGACCATAGCCTGGCGGTGGACACAAGCAAGGCCGTCAACAACGACAAGAAGCTGGTTCTGGATTTTCGGAACGTCAGCGAGACCTTGTCGTTCACCTTTGAAGACAACAAGAAAGGCGGGACCAAGTTGACCGTTACTCGTTCCGCGAGTCTTCCTCCGGGAACCCCCGGCCCCTCGACCCTTATGTACGCCCTGATCGCTCTCCTGAAGGACGATCTGGGCGTGGTCATGCTTGACGATTTGCAAACCGCCATGAAATATCTGGGGAAGTACCTGGATCCCTCGATGCCGAAGAATATCTCCTTTGGCAAGATTGTTTTCACGGATGTCGGCGAGGAGACGATCATCTACGGCGGTCGGAACGAGAATACCTTTACAATGAAAGGCAATGCCGAGTTCCACGGAAAGCTGATCCCCGGCACGGGCAGACGTCCTATGGCCGAAACCCTGATCAATCCCGGAAACATCCAGGCGATGATCGGATTCGGCATGCCCGATTTTACGATAACGAACACGTTGAAGTACAGTCCCGCGGGCTTTGTCGACTTCCTGAAGAACCCGGGTGCGAACGAGCGCAGTTTACTGCGTGCCGTCAACCTGGGCGGGCTTCCCTGGCAGCCCAAGGAAGCGCCCGGCTTGAACAAGGTTTCCCTTGATGGCATCAACGGCGTTACCGTGGGGCCAGGCTTCAACTTTGTACTGGGAAGCAACTTCAACCCCGGCGTCAGCTTGGAATCGCCGCACTTCAGCAAGGAACACATGCAACTGGGGGCGGACACGATCACGATCGCGGGCAGCCCGCTATTCCCGATTCCCGGAGACAATATCGTCTCCAAACAACTGCAGAGGCTCCGGGACACTACGGGCATCAAGCAGGCGCTGGGCGTTCATGTTATGGCCGGCATGACCGGAGGTGACACATACAAGATCGGGGCGTCGCTCTGGGGCGTTGCGGCAGTTATCGAGCCGCCGGACATCATTGTCGGGGGCGGTACTCCGGAATTCTACGACACGCTGGACTTCTCCAGCGTCAAGCAGGACCTGCACTTCTATATCCTGGAAGTCACGACCGAGAACCTCGGGGGTGTCACGAGCATCTACCAGAAACTGGAGGAAAAGTGGGGAGATGAGTGGGTTCCAGAGTCACGGGCGACTAACGTCATTGATGTGGGCACGAACTTTGTCATCGTCACCGATGGCGGATTGGGCAACATCTTTGACAAGTATGTCCCCGGCGTGAAGGGTGCGGGCGACTTGATTCCGACGGTGGCGGTGGAGGGCATCCAGGACTTGCTTCCGGGCTTCGAGCTCGGCGCGAGTCTGCTCATCGGGAACGACATCGAAAACATCATCGCGGGAATGAAGAAGAACACCTTCCACTTTATCGACGGGGCGCGGCTGGCCGGCTCGATCACCGGGGGTCTGCTCACCTCAGTCAACACGGACTATTCAGACTACTTTGACGAAGACGACCCGCCGGACGAGGGCGTGCATGTCGACTACGGCGCCGGTCCCGATCTTAACCTCTATGAGAATCTCCCCTCGGTAATGTGGTCACTCTCCAAGAGTTTAGCGCCGCTGCGATGGGTTTTTGGTTCGGCGGAAGGGGTCCACGGCGGTCGCCTTGGCCAGATCCCGGTACTGAACGAGATAATTGGCACTGCAACCAGGCATATCCTGGGTGTCACCAGCGGTGTAAACGTCGTCGGATCGCCCTTTGATGACGATCTGACGGGTAACATCCTGGTGAATAAGTTGGACGGCAACGGGGGGGCGGATACGTTCCGCTTTCGCGACGCGTGGGGCCGGCCGGCCTATGTCGCGGACGACGCCGATAAGGAGGAAACCGTCATTGCGGGCGGCGGTGATGACGTGCTCAATTTCAAAGACGTATCTACAGATGTGTACACGATCGGCGAGATCGCTGATGACCAAGAACTGTGGGACGCGTTCAAGAATAGCGAAATGGACAAGGCCGAGGACTATCTGAACAAGAAGTTGCAACAGGCCCAGGATGACATGGTAGATGACGACGGGAACGACGTCGAAATCGAGTACTTCCTGACGCTGGACGTGGATAACTGGATTCACAGCGTCCGGGTGGAGGGGAGTTACGTCAGGGCCGATGACACCGAAGCCGGCAGCGCTCTGACTGCCGCGGAACAGGGAGATAATCCCGGCGCGGTCACCTTGACTGACGAGCAACTGGCCGCGATGGTTCAGGAAGCGATCGTGCGGTGGGACGAGGCCTGGTTGTCCGAGGCGGATTTGCCACCGTGGCTGGACAACTGGACGTTCGTGATTACCGACCTGCCGGGTCGTTTGTTGGGGCGGGTTGACTCTGAAGCTGCCTATATTGATCACAATGGCGCCGGCCTGGGCTGGTTTGTTGATGAGACTCCCGGTGATGATGCTGAATTCATAGCGGATGGTTCGGGGATCGCGATTGCCGGCGCGGACAGCCCTGCTTACGGCGACTATGACCTGCTGACCGTAGCCATGCACGAACTCGGGCACGTGCTCGGTTATCCGGACGTGGACGATCGGACGTCGTTGATGAACCGCGATTTGACCACGGGCGTGAGGAGATCGGTACCTGATCTGACTTCGATCGAACCGGCGGCGAGCCAGGTGGTGGTCGGCGCCCAGTTAGCGAGTGACGAAGACCAGCAGGCGGTCCTGGACGGTTTGGAAAGCTTTGCCGACTGGGCAGCGGGATACGGCAACAAGGTCGGCGAACTGACCGGGGATACGTCGGACGTTCCTTTCGTGGCCCAGTCGCTGGGAGATATCTGGGGCATCACGGACGAGGAGATTACCAATCTGATCCATGAGCACGTGATTACGCCGCTCCAGGACCTGTTCGATAAGGACGATGACGTGACGGCGATTGATGGAATTGCGTCCAGCGGATCATCGAACGAGGATGAGTTTGTGGTCACGGTCATGCTGAGCAGTTACAGTGATACGGCCACACTGAACTTCGAGGACGATGGTCTGGGAGGCGGAACAACGTATGGTGACGATGGCGACCCGCGCACCGGTCTGGGCCTGGTCGTGGCACAAGATGCGGAACCGACACAGCCGTTGACGCTGGCCGGCGAAATGACGCTTCAATTCGTCTTCGGGCTGGATGAAGCCAATGAGTTTCTGCTTCGGGACCCCAGCCTGACTGCCACGTTTGCGTTGGAGCAGGACGAATTGATCAACCTGGCGGCCCGGTTGGGCTCGTTGGGCGTGGGCATCGACGGCGGTGTGCTGAAGCTGGACGGCAGCGTTCACTGGGACAACGCCGGCGCCCTGGACTTTGATCAGGATGGCAATATCACCACCGCAGTAGCGGACCCGGTATTGGGCAGTGATTGCAGTTACGAGGTGAGCCTGCCTCTCCTGATGCGAGGTACTGTGGAGGGATTTGCCAAGGAACGCGGGCTGGTCAGCGCAGAGTTCAACCTGAATCACGATCCCGCGTTCATCCCGACCGACGGTACGCTGGCAGACTTCTTCGCCAGCATCGACTCCAACCTGGAATCCCAGAACCTGGAAACCCTCACGTCGTCGCACAGCCTCTCGCTGGACAGTCTGCTGGACGGCATCAGCGACGTGCTGACCAGCCTGGCTGATCCTGACGGCATTGTTCACGCGGATCTGCCAATTATCGGCCAGAGCCTGGCCGACCTGCTGGGCTCCGATTCGAAGGACGTCTTCCAGTCCATCAACAACGTCATTGGCGACATCCAGGAGAACCTGTCCGACATGCAGGCACTGGAGTTTGACATTAACTTCGGCATCGAGTCGGCCCTGGAGCTTGATCTGCCCCTTGGCGATGAAACAGAGGTTGAGACCGCCTACAACAACCTGACCGGCGTATCTTTCGAGTTGGACCAGGATTCGACGGACGCGGAGATCGCCATCGCGATGGGCGAGGACAACCCGGACTACATCTCGCTGGTATCCGACCGCGACGTGGTGGCGGCCAGCGATCGTCTGGAAGCCCTCGGGCTGGACAGCGAATCCACGGACGCGGACATCGCCTTGAAGATTGTCCAGGAGGCGGGAAACGAAGATCTTCTGGAATCCCTCAAGACCGACCGGGATGCGCTGTCGAACGATGCCGAATACGAGGCATTTATAGCAGCCCTGGCCCGCCTGCGGAAATGGGGCCTTGACGGCCATTCGACAAATTCGGAGATCAATGCGGCGCTCGATAACTCGAACGAGATCGACCTGGCCAAGGCCTGCCGCGATCTATTGGCCGTCGAGGAGCCGGAGCCAGAGCAGTGGGACAAGGACTTCGCGCACAACTACCTGGATGCTCGGGATCTGGATGATGATGCCTTTGATACCGTGATCGACCTGGCTCTGAACAACATGCAGGCGATTGACGACACCGGGGCAGATCGGGATCTGGTTTACGGATACGACGCCGATCTTCAGCAGGCATTGGACAGGCTGATGCACTACGGTCTGGACGGTGATTCCGGCGATGACCACATTGCCATGGCGCTGGCAGACAAGGAGGAGCTGGCCGATATCCAGGCCGATCGGGATCTGACGCGGGATAATGACATTGATCCGGCAGAGGCGGAGTTGCGTCTGGCGAAGTATCGTAATGGGTATGAGATGGATGGATCCTCGACGGTCCAGGAGATCGCCGAAAATGTCATCGCCGAAAATGACTTGAACGACTTGTACGAAGACCTCAAAGATGACCGGGATCTGCTGGCCAACTTTGACAGCAACAAGATCATCGGTCTGGCCTATCATAACTCGGCGTTGAGCATTGATTTCTCGTTTGACAAACACCTGGCGCCTGACTCCACGCTGGAGTTCTCGCTGGACCTGCAGCAACTGGCAGATGAAGTGCCGGAAATCGCGGACCTGATCGGCGACGGCGGCCTCTTTGACGCGGACGCCAGCGGCACACTCGCCGTGGACGCCTATGTTGAATTCGCGTTAGGGTTCACGTTAGACCTGAGCAATGTGCTGGCCCCGCAGTTCTACGTCCACGACGACTCCGGGATACGGATCGGTGCGACCGTTACAGGAGAAGATCTGGACTTCAAGGCCGGAATCTACCTCAACGACGACATCGGGCTCGATGTGTCGATTGTCGATGGGACGGCCGCGCTGGGGATAGAGGCAAAGCTCGGGTTTTTGCCGAGCAGTGATGGTGGCCGGTACCTGGTCAGCGAACTCAGTGACAACCTGGATATCGGTGTGCACGGTTCCGCATCAATCGACCTGCCGGTCTTCTTCCCGGCCCCCAGCCTGCCCATGGGCGGCACCACGCTGGACACCGACGCCGACGGCTACGCGGACAATGTCCTGCACATAAGCGCCGGATTCGATCTGGCCGGCGGCTTCACTGGCCTCGAGATCGCCACACCCAACTTCGCGGCCGGCTTTGATCTGTTCGCGTTCCTCAACGACCCCCAGAACATCATCGATGGCCTGAACGCCATGTTCAACGGCATTGAGACCGGGTTGAACAGCAAGTTCGCGTCCCTGGGCCTGCCTCTCGTAGGCGACGCGATGAAGGACGCGGCGGGCTTCGTCGGTGTCCTCGGCGACACGCTCGTCGACGACGGCATTGAGCCGCTTCTGGCGCCCGGCATCGCGCAAGGGCTTACGACGATAGAGATCATCCAGGGCGCGCTCTACGACCAATGGGGCGACTACCTGGTCGTTGAGACCGCGAACCCGGATGGGACCTTCTCCTACCAGCCTGTTTCGGGGCCGAGTGAAATCCAATTGGTGGCGGATTCCGAGCACATCCAATTCAATGTACTCCTTGCCGGTAACATCTTCACTAAGGACGTGCCCATTGACTTTGATCTGGCCCTGCCGGCACTCGGTCTGGACGTCGATTCGGATATCGAGATCACACTGGATTACCTATTCGGCTTTGGCTTCGGCTTTGACCGAAACGATGGGCTGTACCTGGACACGAGCGGCGTGACCGCGGGTGGCGACGAGTTCCAGTTGGCCCTTTCCGCCACCATACCCGGGGCCGAGCTGGAGGCCACCCTAGGGTTCCTGAAGCTGGCGGTCGCGGACGTTGTTAACGGCGCAACCGGCCCCGACGGCAACTTGATGGTGGATACCGACGGCCCCAGCGGGCTGTACGGCTCCTTCACCGTCGATGTGACGGACTCCGGCGGCGATGGCAGGATGACGATCGGCGAGGGCATGTCGATCTCGGCCAATCTCACGGCTGAGGCGGACGTGGACTTGGCGGGCGTGCTCAGTATCGAGGGGAACGCCGCGTTCCCAAGCATGAGCACCATCCTCCACTACGACCAGGTCTTCGCCGACGTGACCATCGGCACGAGCGGCTCGTCCGCGACGTTTGGCGGGACACCGAACGTGCAGTTCGAGAACATCTCGCTGGACCTGGGCTCCTTTCTGAGCGACTTCATGGGGCCGATCCTGGAGAACATCCAGATCGTCACGAAGCCCA
The DNA here is from genome assembly GCA_965371755.1 of uncultured bacterium. Classification (GTDB taxonomy): domain Bacteria; phylum Zixibacteria; class MSB-5A5; order GN15; family FEB-12; genus JAJRTA01. Next base: position 7,678 of record CBDUZQ010000009.1, on the reverse strand, counting down.
TCCAGCCCGTGATCGACCTCCTCAACACACGGCTGCCGGTTATCTCTGATCTGGCCAACCAGAACCTGACGTTCCTGGATCTTGCCCGCACGTTCAGTGCCCAGGAACCGAAACTGAGGTTCATCACCGCGACGGCAGACATCATCAACTTCATCAACACGCTCCCCACTGATGCCGACGGCGTCATCATCAACTTCGGCACCTACACCATGGGACAGATGGGGATGGACGCACGCGACTCGGACGCGACCCCCGACTACTCGTCGCTGCCGACGAACCTGGGCAATCTCGATAACCAGATGGGCACTCAGGGCGCATCGCAGGACACGAAGACCTTTGTCGGCAGCGCCAAGGACTTCTTCACGCTGCCGCTCCTCACCAACCCGACTACGGCAGTCAAACTGCTGATGGGTCAGGACGTGGATCTGTTCACGTTCGATATGCCCGAGCTTGAGGTCGGCTTCCACTACATGCAGAACTTCCAGATCTTCCCGTTTCTGTTTGCCAAGCTGGACGGTGGAGTCTGGGCCACGGTGGACTTCGACTTCGGATATGACACGAGCGGGATGCGGGAGTTTGTTGACAGTGGCTACACGCGACCAGACTACATCTTCAACGGGTTCTACATTGTCGACGATCCGGGCCCGGAGGTCGTCCTTCACGCGGGCATCAATGCGGCCGCGGGCGTGGGCGTCGCCGGGCTTGTGGAAGCCGGCGTCCGAGGCGGCGTGAACGCCACGATCAACTTCGACCTGAACGACGAGGGCCACCACGGCCAGGACGGATATACCACGGGCGACAGCGGAGCGGTGGGCGCCGACGACGGCAAGCTGCGCATGAACGAGCTCATCGACCGGCTGAGCCACGGCCCCCAGTGCCTTTTCAACATGGACGGGAAAGTGACGGCCGGGCTGGACGCCTATCTGTGGATCGGCCTGGATCTAGGCATCTTCGGCGAGATCACGGTCTATGATAAGTCCTACAAGCTGTACAACACGACCCTCGCCGACTTCAACTACCGGTGCGAGGGGATTACTCCGCCCGTGCTCGTCGATCAGACCAATGTTGTTGACGGTACGGTGGTGGACGAGAGCGGCACCTCCTACTACAAGCATGTGAACCCTGCTGACCCCGATGGCGAAGGCGTGCTCTTGTTGAACGTGGGCGCGCGGGGCAACCTGCGTGGAGATGGATACGGCGAGGAGGACGAGAAGTACTACATCACATATACCCTAGCGCCCGACGGCATCACCGAGGTGACGCGCGTGATGTACAACGGCTTCATCGAGGAGTACACCGGGGTTACGCGGATCGAGGCCAACGCCGGCACCGGCGGCGACCAGATCAACATCGGCGCGAACGTGACTGCCGACGCCGTGCTCTACGGCGGATCCGGCAACGACAGCCTCCGCTACGATGGCACAGGCACGGCCTGGCTGTACGGCAACGGCGGCGACGACTTACTCGTTGCAGGTTTGGGTAACGATTACATCGAAGGCGGCGATGGCAACGACATTCTCGGCGGCGAGGCCGGCGACGACCAGTTGTTTGGCGGAGACGGTGATGACCGGATATATGGCAGAGCCGGCGATGACTACATCGAGGGCGGCGCGGACAACGACCGGCTCGAGGGCGGATCGGGAGTCGATACGATCTACGGCGGCGCCGGCAACGACATCATCCTCGGCGACGACGATGAGGACTTGCTCTACGGCGAGGGCGGCAACGACGAGATTTACGGCATGGCGGGAGCCGACGTCATCGAGGGCGGCACCGGCAACGACGTGTTCCATGGCGGCGAGGATGTGGACGTCATTCGAGGGCAGGACGGCAACGACACGCTGAACTGGAATACCGGCGATGGCGTCGACACCACGATTGATTTGGGCACGGGCACGGACACGATCAACATCTGGGGCAGCGCGGCCGCGGAAGATGTCACGCTCGACTTTGCCGCTACCAACACCCTGGACCTCAGCGTGACCACGGGCGAGACCACGGTGCAGATGGACGTGGTCGGCGTTGAAAAGGTCTTCATCGACGCGAGTGACGCCAGCGACACGCTCGACATCGAGGATTTGGACGACACGGGCGTGACGGAGGTCACGTACGACCTCGGGCGGCAGCAGCAAGCCCAGGGCGCACAGGTTCAAGACATCAACGAGGACGGGGTCCTCTGGTGGGAATGGACGGATGCCGACGAGGTCGACCACATGGCCCTCGGCCAACTCTTCGAGTTGGCCGACGGGACGATCGTTCTCCAGAGGTACAACAAGGATGACAACGGCAGCGTCTGTTGGACGGTGACGGACGTCATCGATCCGGACCCTGTCATGGTGCCGTCTCGCGACCACACGATGATCAACGATGCGGTCGCGGACCAGGTGACCATCCACGGCGATGAGAACGCGGACACCTTCGTGCTGACGCACCCCTCCGACGCGGATGGTATCCTCGACGACCAGGTCAAGGTCACCCGGAACGGCACTTTCACGGTGACGCTGCTGAATGCCCAGCGTACCGGTGGCGATAGCCTGGAGATCGTTTCCTACGGCGGCGCCGACAGCATCAATGCCGGAGCGCTCACTGAGGACCTGTTGGCCCTTACCTTCACATCGGGCACAGGCAACGACACCTTGGTCGGTTCCGCGTTCGCGGATGTGCTGGACAGCGGTTCCGACGACGATACGGTCACGGGCAACCTGGGCGTGGACACCTTCATAGATGCCGGCGGGACGGACACGCTGGTGGAAGTCCAGGATTTGGACCTCGCGCTCTTCGGCAACTACCTGGTGATCGGCCAGGTCTCAGGCAACACCTCGGATGATGACTTAATCCGAACGGGAACGCATGAGGACGAGTGGGCCGCGGGCACCGAGATTGAGGATATCACCGACGGAGGCGCCACGTCCCTCTTCGAAGAGGCGAGTCTCGTTGGCGGCGTCGCACACAACATCCTGATCGTCGGCGACCGAGACGGCAGCATCACCGTGGGCGGAATCGTGTATGACGATGTCTCGGATTGGCAGGGCGAGGTGACCCTCGACAACTCGGTGAACGTGGGGCCTGACCCCACAACGGAGAAGTACATCCTCAACCTGACGGGCTCGGGCAGCGGGCAGATCACCATCGCCGACTCCGGTGGCTCGGACGGCCGTGACGCTCTGATCGTCTTCGGCACCGCGGATGAGGACGGGTACATCCTGGATACACTCGAACAGTCGGGCGTTACCGTGGGCCGCCTGCGCGTCACCGACACCTCCGCCACCCCCACCACCACGGACACGGTCATCTACAGCGAAATCGAGAGATTCGTCATCAGCAGCCTCGCGGGAACAGATACCTTCCTGCTCAACGACAACCTGACGACTACCGAGATCTACATGGGCTCCGGTGCGGATTACGTCACCGTTGGGACGGTCGTGACAGCACTGGACGACAACTACATTCCTGTAGTTGATTTTGATGAGACCACCAACGGCACCTCGGCCGAGGCCTACATCTACGGCGGCGACGGCAACGACGAGTTCGAGATCAACCACAACCTGGGCGAGCTCTGGCTCTACGGGGAGAACGGCAACGACACCTTCGTCCTCAACAGCTTCCTCATTGAGAAGGATGCAGAGCATACGGAGCAGGAAGACGTCACGCTCGACGGCGGCTCGGGATCGAACAGCATCCAGATGGACACCGCAGACGACGCTGTGTCGCTGGACGACTACGACTACCTCCAGAACAACTACGTGCACATTGACGGCGGCGCGGGGACGGACACGGTCGTCATCAACGGCACGCCCATCGGCGACCTGTTCGTGGTGACCGCGAACTTCGTCATCGGCGCGGGGCGTCATACCACGTTCACGGATGTCGAGAGTCTGGAACTGCGCTCCGGCGCTGGTGACGACGAGATCTACGTCCTGAGCACCGGCTCGGAGCTCGACGTGACTATCCGCGGCGGCTCGGGGAACGACGAGATCCACGTCGGCGGCGACCATCCCGCTCTCAATTTCGTCCTGCCCTCGTATCTCTGGATTCCGGATCCGGTGTTGCGGCAGGATATGACGAAGATTTTCCCGGAGCACACCTACCTGTCGCATTCGGATAGTCTGAGGTGCTACGTGATCGCCGGCGTCGAACTGGACCACATCTCAGATGGCTATGCCTACTATCGGTGGAAGGAGCCCTTCCCGGCCGAGTACTGGTGGGGAGGATCTGTGGGCATTCGTGAGCAGCGTGCCGAGCCCAAGGAGACTTCGGAGCTTTTGGGCCGCGATTTGCCGTCGGGATCGAATGTTCAGGGCCTGGACTATGTGCCGGGCTATGATGGCTGTAGCTACTGGTCCGCAGATCAATCAGCCTTAGGGGGTCTCCTGAATCGGATCTCGCTGGACAGTCGAAGTGAGACCCAGCATTATGATGACAAGGATTGGGATGAACACAGGAACCTGACCTTCCATATCGACATCAATTACACAGTCCCCCAGTTCAACTACCTGGTAGCGTCGGAGTTCGCCTACAAGAGCTACTACACGTACTCGCCGGACTCGGCCTGGCTGGCGGCGCAGCCCTACTGGGTGAAGATCGACAAGGTGTCCGACCTGACTGGATTCGACGGCACACTGACAGTCGATGGCGGCAGCTCGGTATACAGCGATGCCGACGACGTCGTCCACGAACATCACGACGAACTCATCATCCATAACGAGACTGGCGCTGCCTCCACGGACGGTCGCCTGACCTCGAATCAGCTCTTCGGGCTCGGGCTCGGGCTCGGACTTGACGCCCAGATCATCTACGATCAGTTCGAGAAGCTGGACCTGCGGCTCGGCGATGGGGCGGACGATTTCACCGTGGAGAGCACACACAGCGGCGCCACGGACCTGATCCTCGGAGGCGGGAACGACGACGTGACCGTGCAGTCCATCGCGGGTGACACGACGATCTATGGCGGAGCCGGCAACGACGACGTCACCGTGGGCGATGCGACGCATACGCTGGCGGATATCCAGGCCAACCTCGAGTTCAAAGGCGACGCCCATCGCTACGACGTGGCCGTGCCGACCGACAGCACTCTCAACGTCGCCCAGATTGACGACTTCGGCTTCGTCCTCACGGAGGATGTGGCCTTCGTCGAGAACGGAGACTACCAGTTTACGGACGCGGCCGTCTTCGATGGCAACGGCTATCTGAACGACGCACAGACCGCGAGGCAGCACGGGAATCAGCTCTTCCTGGCAGATGGCAAGACCCCCCAGATCGCCGATTTCACGGTGATGCGCGACAAGGTCGATACTGTCTCGTGGGCGGAGACGAGCACGGTCACCCAGCAGGCCTCGTACGTCGGGACCGATCGGCTGTTTGTCGCCAATTGGGCCGACACGGCCGGCGTCGTGGCGTTGCTCGACGTCAGTTCGCTCGTCGCGACCCAGGGCATGCCGGGCACGATCGCGTTTGATGCTCTCGAAGACGTGAACGTCACGCTTGGCAGCGGCAGCGATACATTTACGATCGAAGATACCCACGCCGGAACCACCGTCCTCAACACCGGCGCGCAAAACGACACGGTCAATGTCAAGGTCACTTCCGGCACGACAACGATTAACGGCGGTTCAGAAGCAGACACAGTCAACGTACAGACCATAGATGCTGTCACCACAGTCAATGGAGACGCAGGGGATGATATTGTCAACGTGGGTACGAATGCCCCGGATGTCTTGGGCACGGTGAATCAGATCAACGCTCTGCTCGATGTAAACGGCGGTGCCGGCGGTGACACCTTGAACGTCGACGACACGGGCGACATAGATAACAACACTGGTGTCCTGACCGGCACACAGATCACCGGACTTGGGATGAGCCAGGGGATCACTTACGGCACGCTGGAGGCCGTGAACATATCGCTTGGAACGGGCGATGACAATTTCACTATCCAGAGCACGCATGACGGCGCGAGTACGCTCAACGCTAATGCCGGTGATGACACGGTTTATGTTCAAACAATCGCCGGTCCCACGACCGTTAATGCGGGCGTTGGCAGCGACATCATTAATGTCCACAACACCGGAAATCTTGTTGATGAAATCTCTGCTTTGCTTACAATAATAGGTGAAGGTGACAGTGATGTTCTTAACATCGTTGACAGCGGTGATACTGTTGCTAATTCGGGCGTCCTGATGGCTGCCCAAATCACTGGACTTGGGATGAGCGTGGGAATCACCTACGACACGCTGGAGGCCGTGAACATATCGCTTGGAACGGGCGATGACAATTTCACTATCCAGAGCACGCATGACGGCGCGAGTACGCTCAACGCTAATGCCGGTGATGACACGGTTTATGTTCAAACAATCGCCGGTCCCACGACCGTTAATGCGGGCGTTGGCAGCGACATCATTAATGTCCACAACACCGGAAATCTTGTTGATGAAATCTCTGCTTTGCTTACAATAATAGGTGAAGGTGACAGTGATGTTCTTAACATCGTTGACAGCGGTGATACTGTTGCTAATTCGGGCGTCCTGATGGCTGCCCAAATCACTGGACTTGGGATGAGCGAGGGGATCACTTACGACACACTGGAAGCCGTGAACATATCCCTCGGCTCGGGTGATGATGTTTTCACCATTCAAAGCACGCATGCCGGCGCGACCACGCTCAACGCGTCCGGCGGCGAGGATACTGTCCATGTGAACACAACAGCCGGCGTGACAACGATCAACGGCGGCTTGGAAGCAGACACAGTGAACGTGCAGACGATAGGTGCCGTTACCACGGTCAATGGAGACGCAGGGGATGATATTGTCAACGTGGGTACGAATGCCCCGGATGTCTTGGGCACGGTGAATCAGATCAACGCTCTGCTCGATGTAAACGGCGGTGCCGGCGGTGACACCTTGAACGTGGATGACAGCGGCGACAACGTGGCCAACACGGGTGTTCTTACCAGTTCCCGGATCACGGGTCTCGGCATGGGGAGCCTCGACCAGAGCGTGGTGAACACGGACGGCGGGATCACTTACGACACGCTGGAGGCCGTGAACATATCGCTGGGCTCGGGCGTTGATGTTTTTACGATCGAGAGCACGCATACCGGCGCGACCACGCTCAACGCCAATGCCGAAGATGACACGGTTTATGTTCAAACAATCGCCGGTCCCACGACTGTTAATGCAGGCCTTGGCAGCGACACCATTAACGTCCACAACAGCGGAAATCTGGTCGATGAAATCTCCGCCATGCTTACAATAAGAGGCGAAGATAACGGCGAAGATAACAGTGATATTCTTAATATTTTTGACAGCGGTGATATTAGTGACACTGTTGATAATACGGGCGCCCTGGGCCCCGCGCAGATCACCGGCCTGGGCATGATGGGCATGGACGCCGGGATTACCTATGACACGGTGGAAATCCTCAATATTTGGCTTGGCTCCGGAGACGACCACTTTATAATTGAGGGTACGCATACCGAGATAACCAACCTCTATACCGGCCTTGGGGATCATGAGATTCTTGTAGAATCGGTCAGCGGCATGACCAATCTCTTTGCTCAAGGGGGGGAGGACACCTTTACGGTCGATCAACTGCCGTCTCTCTTTGACGGGAACGGAGACGGGATACGCGATACCCTGAATCTCTACGGCAGCGGCGGCAGTGATGCGTATATCGTCAACGTCAC
>CBDUZQ010000008.1:0-19537 GCA_965371755.1 uncultured bacterium | reverse complement strand
GTGTCAATCAAGATGACCTGAACGGATTCTGAATGTGTATTCGAAAGACGTATCGTTGCCAGCTTGGTCGTCGTCGGGCTGGGGAGCGACGACTTGAAAAGATGGTGCAGTCCCAGGATACCGGAGGTGCCGGTTGAGTCGATGTTCTCAAGCAGGACGAGAGTGCCCGCGGGATGACTGGAATCAATAGTCTCGATGATTACCGATGATAGGCTGTCGACAAGGCGGAATGGGAAAACGACTGCATCGACGTCAGTCGACCCCGTGCTCGTGAGCCACAATTCGACGGCCCACGAATCGTTATAGGGCGGAATGCGGCAGTTTCTCAACTCAAGAGTGTCATCCGATTGAGGAAAGGGAAGCTCCAGGGTGGGTGTGCACTCAGCGATGTTGCCGCCTTGGAACATGTAGTTGCAAAGTCTTTGAAGGTCGTTGCTGGTGATCCCGGTCCACTGGTCAATATCGGCTAGATCCGGGCGCACCAGCGTCAGGTTGCCGTACAAACAGAGCCAATACTCCGACAAGTCTCTTATATCCACACTACCGTCTCTGGTGACATCCCCGCACACGAGATAACCGTCCAGCAGGGCAGCTTCCGGATTTATCAATCCGTCGCCGAGCAGCCCGTCAAAACCTTCATTGGCATAGTCGATATTCGTGGTGTTGTTGGTGATGAGTTGAAAAACGTAATCCCATGCGATGCCCGGTAGCAGAGCTTGAATCAGGGCCGCCTGGGCCGAGACAAATGGGGTTGCGAAGCTGGTGCCGCCCCACCAGGCATACCCGGTGTCCTGATAGGGACCGTAGATGGCTGTACCGGGCGCACATATGTCGATGTGCTCACCATAGGAAGAGAAATCGGCCAGGGCGTTTAGCGTATCGACAGCGGCTACGGCCAGTGTATTCGTATCTGAGGCGGGATAGTGAGTATCTTCCGAGAATCCATTTCCGGCAGCGACAACGACAACTACGTCATTCTCGCGAGCCCAACTGACAGCCTGGGCGATGGCGTTGTGCACCTCCACTGTTACCAGGCTGAGGTTGAGTACACCGCATCCATCCTCCACCGCCTGCAGAATAGCCTCCGCTATTACATACCCATCCCCCTGGCCGGAGGTGTCGGCAATCCGATACGACCAGATCTCGGCATCGGGCGCCACCAGATGTACTACCCCGGCTATGAAAGTCCCATGACCATAGCCGGCGCCGCCCGGTTCATCGTTGGCGTCGGGTTCATCGTCAACGTAGTCATAACCTGAAACGACGGAACCCAGCAGGACGGGATGATCGTAATTGACTCCGCCATCCAGTACAGCGAGCTTTACACCGAGGCCGGTGGAGAGTTGGTGAACGATATCGAGATTCAACAGTGCCGCCGCCTCCTGCTCCTCGTACGATCCCACAAAGAACTCATCGGAGATGGGCAGACTTCCCTGCACCGGCTGCAGTGGCGCGATGACATAGTTGGGATGGCAAAAAAGAACCTCCGATTGTTCCTGGATCTCTGCCGCCAGCGAGTCGAGATCATCCTGCCCGGAGACACTCAACAAGTAAATATCCACTTGCGGCAGGTGCTGATCGACAGTGGTGCCAAACTGGGAGTTTACTATCTCAACGGAATAACCGTCATTCATCTCCAGCACCAGGTCATTATCTACATACCGACTGTTGGCGTAGCCACTACTCCAGAGAACCAGAGTCAACAGGCACGCCAGTCGGCGCCCTGTCCGGTTACCGAGATTACATTGTATAGCCATATCATCTGCCTCCTTAGATCGCACCATATAACGAAAACGCCGCCCAATGGTAGGCCGACGGATACTTTTCGCGCACTGACATCATAGCCTGTCGCATCGATTCTTCGAGGGAGAGTCCCTCAAGATAGCAGCCGTAGAATTCTTTCATCCAACTTGCAGTCGAACGATCGGCGACCGCCCAATGGCTGGCGATGACGCTTCGGGCGCCCATCTCCAGCAGGGACCGAACCAGTCCGGTAGCTTCCTCGCCGGGCAAATACATCTGCTGGCCCGTGCGGCAGGCAGCCAGGGTTACCAGTCCCACGCGGTTGCGCCTGAGACGGAAATCCGCCGCGAACAGGGGACCGTCCTTCATTTGCAGCGAAGAGAAAAACGGATTGTCCATTCTCAATTCAGCGTGCCCTGTGTAGTGCCAGAGTCTGGCAGCCTGGCCATGAGGCCAGTCGGAGCGTAAACAGGGATCGTGCACTTCCACATCGTCACCAGCGTGAGCCGAGAATGCTCCCAATTCCCTGTGCGTGTAGTCTAATCCGTCCAACTGGCCGACGAAAACGCCGACCCGTTTGCTGGTAACTCTTACCTTCCGAGAGTGCAGATAGTGTCTCAAACTGGGTGACAGTATCAGGGTGTGGCGATTCCCCAGCGTCTCACCATTTGATATCACCGCTGACCAGGGGAGGTTGGTCAGCCTCCCTTCGGGCAAGATGAGCACACGTTTAAGCCGATCTTCGATTCCAAGCGGCGTCCAGAGCCAATCACCGATCTGTTTGAACAGCACCTTCTCATCATAGATATCGGCTCGGGAAGGATTCTCATTTGATAGCAGGGCTCTCCCAAGAAGAATATGCCACAGGCCGAGGAATTGTCGCAGTCGCCGCTGACCATTGTGGTACCTCTTACAGGCAATCTCCCCGTTGCGGTGGACGAAGGCGACCAGGTCATTCTGGTCGCAATGAAACTGCACCACCGGCAACTGCCGCCCGACCTTCTTAAAATCGGTCATAAGCGTCTCTACTCGCGATGGTCCGACACCGGCCATGTTCTCCGCAGCCGCCAGATCATGACGCACTTTGTCGACCAGATTCTGCCAGGCGCGACGTGGGCGGGGTTTCTGCCATCCCCGCTTTCCAACCGTGCTGCTCAAGTGCGTTGACAGAGCCGTGATGCGGCCGGCCAATTCGGTCATACTTGACTCCGCGCGACGGCGCTTTTTGTTCGACACCAAATCATCATTAAGCGGCGCCCAGACACCTATGGTCTTGTAGCGCTCCGACCACGCTGCGGCTCGGTCAGGCTGGTCCTTTGAATACACTTTGACCAGGCGCAAATAAGGATCGCTCCGATGGCGCAGGAAAGCGGTTCGAAGCTCCAGTGGGGGTAGTTTGGCCCTGACGGCGTCAAGCATCCCGGCGCCGCGCAGCCAATGTTTCTCCGCCGCTGCCAGTCGTCCCTTGCCAGCCTGGCGGTCTCCCAACAGGGTCTGCCACTCGGAATAGAGATGGGGCACGGCCCGGACCGCTCGGCTGTGTTGAAGGCGCTTGCGGATGGAACTGTTGTCCGGCTCGTACCAGGCCAGTTGCAGATCACAGATCGCCTGCCACAATGGTAATTGCGCCAATGCAAACTCGGCTCTCGCCGACTCGATGATATCTGAGGCGTTTCGGTCATTGAGATTCGCCATGGCCTGGGTCAGCAGAACTACGCCCAGAAAGGCATGGTTCTCCTCGCGTCTGAACTTGTCCTCAGCCCGCTTAATCGCTCGGCGCGCCCGCCCGCTTTCTCCGACGGCATAGGAGGCCTTGGCCGTAAACAGCGCTGCTTTTGCCGCTTCGTATTGCAGTCCCAGCTTCCGGGCACTGCGCTCCGCTTGGGTTGCGGCATTGTATGCATCGGTAAATAGATTGAGTCCCAGATAGGCTTCAGCACGATCCAGGGTGCACAAGAGCACTCCTCTGCGTTGACCGGTCGCCCGGTAGGAACGTTCGCAGGATGCCAGTCCGGTTAAGGCATAGTAATATTCCCCCCGAAGCATCTGAAGCCACGATTGACCATAGCGACTCTCGTTGGCATACAGATCGTACCCCAGATCGGTGAAAGCCCGCTCCGCTTCCGAATACAGCTTCGCGGCCGCATCCATCTCAAACAACTGCACCAGCGTATTGGCGTAGTTGTAACGGCAGAGAGCCAGCGTAAGGAGATCCTCGCTGTTTTCAAAAAACTGCGCGGCCAGTTCGTACTCCCGACTGGCTTCACTATGACGGTCCTGGCGGTGATACAGATTGGCCAGGTTGACCCTCGTCTTCGCAGCCTCGGCCGTATGCCCGGAGCGCTCAAAGGTACTCAACGACAACCGGGCACGTCGTTGGGCCTCTCGATAATCCCCGAGATACATATACACATCAATCAGAATGCGATCCACTTTACCGCGCCAAACAGGATCACGTTTGACCAACGACCTGGCTTCGAGGTAGGCTTTCTCGGCCTGACCGTATCGTCCTCCAATGTGATAGCACCATCCCTGCGTGCGCAAGGCGTACTGGAGAAGTACCCCCCCGTAACCTCGCGCATGGCGTACGAACTCCTGTGCCAGCCGAGTCGCTTTGGCGATGGATTTCTGAGTTGTCTTTCGAACTTCACGGCTACAAGCTCCGGCCACGATTGTCCGGTCGATACCGTCCAGAGAGCCGCTCTTCAGAAAACGCCGAGCGGCCAGAGTTGCTGACTTTCCACTCATTTCCATTTCAAGAACCCAAAATCTACCGCTATGTCAGGCGAAACCAATTGCAGTTTTCGAGGCGGTTGCTGTGACGACCAAAAAAAGCAGTTCTGCTCGCCGGCAATAACTTCGCGACGATCTGCTTTCAGTATGTATCCGGACGACACGGCCTGCTCATTATGATAGGCGCGGGCCGTAAAATCCCAGGTGTCACCTTGTCTCTCGGCGCTGAACTCAAGAATGAGATTCCCCGCCTCCAGCCTGAGTCTGCGCTCCGCTCCTTTGCCGGCATCTCTCAAAGCCAACGCCGGAACCTGCGCCCATGAATCATAAGCTATCGACCCCTTAAGTTTCTTCACCGCATGGCGAGAACCTTCAGAAATCGGTATGGCAACATGTCTGGCCATCGCCTCCTCTGAGGGTTCCAAGAGACCGCCGGGGGCTGCTCGCAAGAATACCTGGAAGAACTCGAACAGTTTACGACAGTCCATGCAGTCTTCGAGGTGATCCTTGAACGGTACGGAGCCGCTTTCAGCAGCTTTAATCAATTCGTCCCTCTCCGGGTGCTCGGGTTTTGGAGTCATCTAGTTCCTTTGCTTGCGCCTGCCCTGGAATCGCCGGTACGGAACCAGTGCCTCTGAGCCAACGGACGGGGCGCATAGCTCTCTTAGATATAGTGCCATCCAAATCGACGCTAAGTACATACGGTTACTCCATAGATTCCAGAATTTTTCTGAGTTTGGCCAAACACCTTGACCGTGTTGGACCCAGACTGTTAACCGGCATTCCCAGTTCTCTGGCGATATCCGCGTATGATTTGGTGTGTTGGGCGAAGAACACCTCATGCAACAGCTTCCGACACCTTGCGTCCATCTGATCCAGGGCCAATGTAAGCCGAGCCAGGTTCTCCAGATGTTCCAGCAGGTCGTCGGCGGCCGCCGGCTTCGCAGGCGCTTCCAGGTCGCGGTGCACTTCGTTTTCTCTCGTCCGGCGGCGTCTGATTCGGGACGCTTTCCTGGTGACTACCCGTATCAACCAGGCCGGAAGCCTCTCCGGATGGTCCACAGTATGGCGTGATCGGTAGAGATCCAGCCAGGTTTGCTGAGCACAGTCTTCGGCGTCGCGCCGATTCAAGCCGGCGCGATGTGCCACTGTGTAAACCAGCGGAGCCAGGCTCTCGACCAATTGGCGCCACGCTGCTGATTGGCCATCGAGAATCTGATTCCAGATATCGCTCAAGAAATCGTTGGTCGCCATATCCAAGCTGACGTTAAGTGAATGAAACAGACGGTCACCACGCAAAGTCGGTCAGGGAATAACGCACTTCCCGTGGTTTCCTGGGTTACTCGATGAGCGTCTCTCCGTCATTCCGTACCTTAAGATAGCTACATATGCCTTAGTTTGCAAGATCAGACCGACTTCTCCAGCATCAATCATGTGATTGAGGGCCGTAATACACAAGCACACGTAAAGCACTATGGCTTGGGGCCACAGCGCTGTACGTGCACGGTGGTGCAGTCCTGGCGTCATTGCGCGGGACCGAACTCCACTACAGCACCGAACGGGCCGTCCCGTTCCGCTGGGACGGCCCGTCGTGCAGGTCAAGAGCCCTCCTGACCCGGGACACGCTTATTTCAAGTACATCATCTTCTGCGTTCTCTCGGCACCTCCTGCCGTCATGCGGTAAAAGTAAACACCGCTGGCTGTTTCGGATCCGTCTGAAGTCTTGCCGTTCCAGGTGAAGCTGTGTAGTCCGGCCGGCAACGCTCTGTCTGCAAGGACCGTCACCTCTCGACCGGTTAAGTCGAATATCTTCAGTTGGACATCGCTACCATGCTCAAGAGTGAAACTGATAACGGTCGAGTTGTTGAACGGATTCGGATAGTTCTGGTGCAAGGTGAATCCGGTCGGCATCGGGGTATTCTTGCCTTGATGCAGCGTCGGCTGTATCGACGTGCAATTCAGATCCGCTACCGTCGCTGAGACCACATGGCATTCTCCGGTGATCCGAATCAGGTTGAAGTTGCCCGCTCCTATCGTGACGGCGCCGTCGAGATCAAGCACACCGATTTTCAGCCTGTCATTGGCATAGCCGTGCACCACCTCAATCTGTTGATCGAGGCCGCTATGTACACTGCCCGGCTCGTCGGACGTCGAAAGTTCCAACTGAATGCCGGCGATGTCAATCTTCGAGTTGACATCCACCATCGTGACCCCGTTCTCGACATAGGATGTCAATGACACCAGATCGCCGGTGGGAGCAACCTTGCCGGCGGGGCGGGTGCAACTGAATAAAGGCAGGTCGCCGCCATCGAACATGTAATCAACCATATAGATCAAATCGGAAATGTCGGGTTGGATGCAATCACCGTTCACGTCGCAGGCCTCCATGATAGGTGGCACTGGTCCGGACAGGAACATGTAGTCGACCAGCATGACCAGGTCACCGATCGCGATTTCCCCGTCAACATCGATATCGCCCGGCATGTACACCGCTTCCTCAATAGTATAGCAGTGCGGACCATCCCAGGACGGCAGGAGCCTGTTATCACCGTCAACCGCCCACATCCATTCGCCGGCATTGCCGAAGAAGGCGGAATCGAAACAAATAGTTTTGCCGATATCCTCATCGCCGAACGGCTCCACATTAATGTGGTACGAAATGCCGGTGAAGCCCGGCGGCATTCCCGGTGGATAGGTGGTGTCAGGGTCGAAGCCCTGCCAGACGCCAATGGAAAAACCCATGTTGCCAAAAGGTTCGCCTGCAACTGGGTCAAAGGTCCAGGTTGAACCATAGCCAAGTTCTGTCCACCACATCGTATCGGGCGGGAGATCGATATTGCCGATGTTGGCGCCGTCGGGCGAATAAAGGTTAAAGCCGTTGGCCATCCCTTGAATGTAACGATCGGTGTTGTTGGTAACACGAACATTGAATGTGAGCGGGTATCCGGCCGCCACGACAGTCGGCCCGGACTGTCCGGCCACAAATTCCAGTGTCACTTCACCGCCGGGAATCATGTCATCACCGGCTGGTCCCCCGGCACAAGGGGCTGGTCCCCCATGCCACATGTACTCGACGAAATACGTTACATCAGAGGCGTCTACTCCCGGAAAGGAATTGACGTCGGCGTAATCCGGACGGGCCAGCGATGAATCAGCATCGACGGTATAATGCACCAGCGAGACAAAATCGCCGATGTGAACTATGCCGTCGTCGTTGACATCGCCACAGGGAAACTGAGCCATGGATGGCGCGGCCATCGTCGTAACGATTGCAGCGGCGACAAAGCTAATAAGTGAACGTCTAAACATTTGATCCTCCTATTGGTTTGAAGGACGAGTGCAACTGAAAAGAGGCAGATCGCCGTCATCAAACATGTAATCAACCATATAGATCAAATCGGAAATGTCGGGCTGGATGCAATCACCGTTCACGTCGCAGGCCTCCATGATAGGCGGCACCGGTCCGGACAGGAACATGTAGTCGACCAGCATGACCAGATCCGATATTGCGATTTGTCCATCTACGTCGATATCGCCCGGGATGTAGGTTGCCTCTTCAATAGTGAAGCAGTGCGGACCATCCCAGGATGGCAGAAGGGTGTTGTCACCGTCGACCGCCCACATCCATCGCCCAGCATTGCCATAGAAGGCGGAATCGAAACAGATGGTCTTGCCGATATCCTCATCGCCGAACGGCTCCACCTTAACATGGTACAAAATACCGGTGGCACTCGGCGGAAATCCCAGTGTGTCGGTGGTGGAGTCGGGATCGAGACCAGTCCATGTGGGCCAGGCCAAAGCCATGTTGCCGAAAGGCTCCCCTGCAATTGGGTCATATGTCCATAGTGAACCAAAGACCAGGTCTTCCCACCGCACCGAATCATCCGGGAGTTCGATATCGCCGATGTTGGCGCTATCGGGCGAGTAAAGGTTGAAGCCGTTAGCCATTCCGACAATGTACCGGTCGGAGTTGTTCGTGACCCGGATATTAAATGTGAGTGGGTATCCGGCAGCCACAACAGCAGGTCCGGACTGACCAGCCACAAATTCCAGTGTCACTTCACCGCCAGGGACCATGTCATCACCGGCCGGCCCCCCGTCACATGGCAACGGTCCCCCAAGAACCAGAAATGCCGTCATATACACCGCGTCGGAGGCGTCTATCCCGGGAAAGGAGTTGATGTCGGCCAAATCAGGACGAGCTAAAGTTGAATCGGCATCGATGATGTAATTCACCAGCGAGATCAGATCGCCCATGTGAATCAGGCCATCAGCGTTGATATCCCCACAAACGAATTGGGCCTGGACCGGTGCAGGTGACGTGATGGCGATAAGGATGGCAATAAAACCTGCGAGCGGAACCCTGTACATTTTGTCCTCCTATAACTTTGTTCCCAGTCGCTATTGTGCCATGTCCCGTGACTGGTGCGGTCATCGTTTGGACTCTTGATTCTGTCCATCGTGGGCTTCCTGTGGCCCTCCTGATTGTTTGCAGCACCGCAGGCCGGTTGTAAATCCCCTGCAGCTAACCTCCTTTCAACAATCTCCCGTGTCGCTTTCGAGCAAGCCGAACGTCACCACATTCTATTGGCTCGCACTTCGCGACCCGTTATCATTCCCGCACATTATCCTCATTCCATAGGTAAAGTGTCCCCGACTTCTGAATAAGTACCAGACAGACTATGCTTCGACTGGGTTGGCCAAACCGGTGCTATAGAACAATGCGACCGTGAGAGCATTGACTCAGGAGGCAGGAACTAGCCGGGGGTGAATCCAGTCTTTGCGATTTCCAGCAGAAGATATACCAGGTCTCGCTTCCCTTCTGTTCACAATGCTGGTTCACCAGCGGAGAAGTGAACCCAGCGTATACTTTCCAGGCCATGGCAGTCTGAAAGACATAACTGGAGCTGTTCGAAAGACAACCTGTAACCAGGTTCCATGGACTCATCTTCGCGAATACAGTGAGCACATTCGAGATTGCACTCCTCCAGTAGGAATATCATCATCAAGGATTTGTCATCAATGTCGATCTTCATCAGCAGGTCTGCACCTCCGACGTGTCCGCGTCTTTTCGCAGGCTAATATGCTACCATACAACGCCTCCTCTCGGGAGTCTATCTTACTTAGAGTCAATTTCAACAAGAACCAAAAGGAGCAGGCAAAACCATGATCGTCTGTCGGCGAGTTTCATTTACATGTTTGAGGTCTATGGAAAATCGAAATTCCAAATTCACAGAAGCCCGCTGAGAGTGAGGTCGGGGCCGCCATTTTCTTGTTTTGACCCCCTCAGCGATGCGGTCGAACGACTCAGTTTTCCGTTTTTGTTACGAGGCTTTGACTGCGCTCAGGCCAAGGCGCACAATGATACTGATAAAATGTCAACAGTTAACGGCTAAATAGAATGATAGCGCGGTGAACCTGAGCGTTCCGATCTGACCGGTCCAGACTCGTCAGGTGATGCGCAATTCGCGCATCTTGCGCCAAAGGGTGGTGCGGCTGATGCCGAGAGCGAAAGCAACCCGCCTCCGGTTGTTCGGATACTTCTCCAATAGTCGTTCAATCTCTCTACGTTCCTGTTCCGGGTCCTGATCGGAAACCGCAGACGAAGATTGACCGGAGGCATAGATTTCAGGCGGGAGGTCCTTGCGTTCGATTCTGGCCGTTCTGCATTTCAAGAATGCGTATTCGAGCGTGCCGAACAGTTGTCGGACATTGCCGGGCCAGTCGTAGTCCACCAGAACAGCCAGTCCTCGGGTCGAAACGGAACTTATTTCCTTGCCGTACTTCTCGCGCAGGTGAGTCAGTCGATGATCGATCAGAACCGGGATGTCTTCGGTTCGCCGGCGAAGCGGTGGGACATCGATTCTGATGACGTTCAACCGGTAGTACAAGTCAGACCTGAAACCACCGGACTGAATAACCTCCGCCAGGTCGGTGTTGGTGGCGGCTATGATTCGCACGTTGACCTTTTCGAGCCGATTGGAACCGACCGGTTCAAATTCCTGGGCTTCCAACACGCGTAGCAGTTTTGCCTGCAGCCCCGGTGACATCTCTTCTACTTCGTCAAGGAAGATGGTTCCCTTGTCGGCACTCTTGAATTTTCCGGCGTAATTGGCCACAGCACCGGTGAAAGCGCCGCGGACATGTCCGAACAGTTCTGACTCCAGCAGCGACTCGGTCAAGGCCGAGCAGTTGATTTTCACGAACGGTTTGTCACCGCGCCGGGACAACCGCTGAATCGCCATTGCCACCAGTTCCTTACCGGTGCCCGTCTCTCCCGCAATAAGAACCGGTGCGTCGGTGGGGGCGGCCTCTTCGATCATGCTCATCATGTCTCGCATGGCTTGGTTCTTGGTCACAATGCGATGATATTCCATGGCGCCGACTGCCTTCTTGCGTAGCGAGAGCGCTTCAGAGACATTCGTGACAACACCCAAGACCGAGGCGATCTGGCCGTCGGTGTCTTCAATCAGAATGATCGACTTGTCGTGGGGCAGTCTCTTGCCGCCGACTACCATTGTCTGATGCGAGTTGATGACGTTCTGCTTGTGTTCGATGGCCCACTTGAGGGGGCAGTCGGTTTCACATGACTCGCCGCAAATGGCATCAGAACACTGCCGCCCAACCAACTCCGGAGCAGACTTGCCCAGAAGTTTCTTTAGCTTGTCATTGACGCTGGTGATTCGGCCGTCGGGGGTGGCTTCATAGTATCCGTCGGCCATCTCGTCGAGCATGCGGCGAAGACGGTTCTTCTCAAGCTGCAGGGCGGTGTTGGTCTCCTCCAGCGAGCCGATATAGACGCCAAGTTGTTTCATGTCCCGATACAACTCCACGACTCCGACAACTTTTCCATCCTTATCCAAAAGTGGCGAGGCGCTCACGCAATAGGGTCCGGCTTGATGGCGCTGGCAGTACAGACTGTGTCCGGAGTAGTCTGACCGCCGTTCGAGAATATCTCGATGTGGACAGGAGTGCTGACAATGATCGAAACCTACCACTTCGCTGCACTTGGAGCCGACCATCTGATCGGGCTTCTTGCCGTAGATTGCAGCAAAGCGTTCGTTGGCATAAACGATATTGAAATCGCCGTCAATCACAACCAGGCCGTCGAAAATCGAGTCGGCAACCGAAGCCATCAATTTGCTAGAATCGAAACCGGGCTTTCCGGAATTGTCACGGGAATCGTTCATTGATGAACCCGCCCCAAAGTGTGAGTCAACTGCTCAATCAACTCGGCCACTCGCATGATGCAGGTCGGCGGATTTCGTTTTGTTATCGCGGATACCAGCTCACCGGACCAGCTCGCAACAAAGCGAGTGTAGAACTCCTCCGCTCGCTCCGTCTCGTTCTTGCCTAGAAGAGCAAGCGTGAATTCACAGAGCACCGTAAGATGGTCCGGTGGGTAACCAGTCGGAACTTTGCCCTCGGACTGGTACACTCCTGTAAGAACTTCGGTGAATGAAGGACTCTGGTCACTCTCATGCGACAAGAACTCCGAGGCGATAGGATAAATCGGACGCTTAGCCGGCGAGTTCACAAACATATCGGTGATGGCTATCGACATGGTGCTGACAAACTCCGGCTGTGTCATCCCATTGCGACAATCGCCGAGCGGTGTCGTACCCTCATAGATACGGACCAGCATGGCTTCATCCGGTATCTGAAAGAACGCGGCCAGAAACTCGAGACGGGCGATTGTCTGTTCGTTATTCACACTTTACACTCCAAAACCGCTGGCCTGACCGGCATACACAAATATATACCTCAGAAGGAACCCACCGGCCAGGACCATCACGGCACTGAGGTAACCAAGAAAAAGAGAGTGCGATGTCTTTTGACGTCGTGATATCTCCGGTATCAAATCGATAGTCTCCATCACTAACGGTATCAGCAGGCCCACGGCAACAAAGCCGTACCAGAACAGCCCGGAGAACTCTCCGCCCAGAATCAGGTCCAGTGACGCCGACTGGCTGGCCGTTGACAGCGAGTTGTGAAGAATATACGGAATCACCAGGAAGATTTCAAACAAGATCAGGACCACATCGACTGAGTACAGGATCTTTCGCTCCCGATGAAACAACTCGCCACCGCCCTTCCGCGCATTCCAGGTGGAGACCAGGAGCATAACGGCGGTGGCAGTGGAAAGCGCCGACACCAAAAACAGCATCGCCACCATCGGTGTATTCCAGAATGGCCTGGCCGGGACGGCCCCCAAGAGCACACCGGTGTAGATACCGACCGCCAGGCCAACCGGGAATCCGACGGCGCCGATGATCCCGCGTATGGCGGCGCGATTGGTCGGCAGTGAGAATTTTCTCTTGCGTATTCTGATGCTGGAGTACTTCTCCGGAAGCCAGGCCAGAGCGTGTAGGGTTGTGATGACCGAGAAAATCAACAGAAGCCAGCTTCCAACCGACATGGGCGATGTCCACTCGATCGTTACAAATAACCGCCAAGCCTGTAAAGGTCGTTCCAGGTCGAACATCAGCATAATCAACCCGATGTACAGAGGGACCGGCGACAGCAACGCCCCGGCTGCGGCCAGCTTCTTCAGTTTGTCATCCCGGATGTAAGCCAACAGGCCGGAGATGACGAACAGACCGGCGGACAAGCCGCCAAAATACAGGTAGAAGACAACCGGTATACCCCATTCGATATCGTGCATCAGTCTTTCCTCCTACCCGATGACATAGTAGATCCTGGGTTTAGTGCCGGCCTCGGGGAGCTTAACTTGTGTCCGACGAGTTGCGATCAACTTTGAGATTTTGGATTTGGGATCGTTCAGATCACCAAAGACCCGTACCTTGCCGGGGCATGTCTCAAGACAGGCCGGCTCGCGCCCCTGATAAATGCGTTGCAGGCAATAGGTGCATTTGTCAACGACGCCCCGTTCCTCATCAACATAGCGGGCGTCATACGGACAGGCCAACATGCAGAACCGGCAACCGATGCACTTCCTATAGTCTATCAGCACGATACCATCTTCGTTCACGTAAGTCGCACCGGTGGGGCAAACTCGTTCACAATGCGGATTGTCGCAGTGGTTGCACTGATTGGGTTCAAAATCCAAACCGAGGTTCGGATAGGTCCCGCGCAGCTCACTTTCCTTTATCCAGTTTCGGTGCTTGCCCAGGGGCACGGCGTTTTCCGCCTGACATGCAATCATACACGCCTTGCAGTTGAAACAGCGCGACGGATCTATCAGCATTCCGTATTTTTTCTCTGCAGCCATCAGCCCACCGCTCCTTCCCCGCGACGAGCGATTCTGCTCAGATTCACTTTCTCAGCACTACTGCCTAACACCGAGAGTGGTACAATCTGAACGAAGTCCTCGTGGAGAGCAGCGTTGCCGGAAATCTTGTCGTAATAGCTGCCGAGCAAATCGGACCCTCTCGCTCCCTTGTTGTGTGCTAGGGTCAGCCCGGCCGAGGTGTGGCCGAACCCGTGCGGGATACAGACGACATCGGGATGAACTCGCTCGGTCACAAAGACCGGCGTTTGCACCTCACCGTAGGGTGACCGGAGGATGACCGTATCCCCCTGGCTGATGCCATGACGGCGCGCAACCTCCGGATGGATATGAGCCATGAAGTGATTCCCCACTTCCATCAACCACGGATTGTTCTGCAACGACGAATGAGTGTAATTCACGCAGCGCGCGGTTAACAGATAGTAGTGTCCGGATGGTTTCTTCTTGGGGCGCTTGTAAACCGGAAGCGGATCATAACCCTTGTCGGCATATCGCTCGCTGAAAATCTCAATCTTACCGGTCTTGGTGCGAAAGCGGAATCCATCCTCGCGTGTCTTCCCGAATACCGGACCCTTGCCATCAGCATAAAAGCCGGTGCGTTTAAGCTCCGCCAGGTCGACCGGCAGTTCGGATGTTTGTTCCTTGATCCACTCGTCGATGGTGAAGTCAAAGTACATGTCCAGATCGAGGCGACCGGCGAGGTCTTTCATAATGTCGAAGTTTGGTCGGCTTTCGTACATAGGTGCGATGACTTGTTGCCTGAGAGCAACCACCGGCTCCAGGCCAGAGAGGGAATGCAGCGGGTCGTTTCTTTCCAGGTAGGTTGCTTCCGGAAGAATGACATCCGATTCCCAGGCGGTGTCGTTAGGGATGATATCGATCGAGACGATCAGATCCATCTTAGCCATCATCTCACGCGTGCGCCTGGAATTCGGCACCGACTGCAGTGGGTTTTGTTTGTAGATCATCCAACCCCTGACGGGATACGGATCTTCCTTGATGACGTGTTCACGCAGGGTCACGTAAACACCGTCGCGTCGGTTGGCCAGCGGAAATTCTTCCTTGATGTTGTCAACCCGCTCTGCTTCCGGATCGTCCGGCGGAAAGACGAGTAGTTCGCCGAGGGTGATCTTGCGCGGCACGGTCAGGCCGCCTTCTCTGTCCCAGGCGCCTGAGATGGCGTTGACGATGGCAATAGCGCGACGGAACTGGGTGTCGTTATCGGTCCAACTCCCGCGACGACCGGAATAAAAAACCGACCGAGGCAAACTAGCCATAAAGCCCCGGCAGATATCATGAATTATCTCGGCCGGGATGCCGGTCTCAACGGCGGCCCACTCGGGCGTATAGTCTCTTACGTGTTCAGCAAGTTTGTCAAAACCGTGCGTATACTTTTCGACGAACTGTTTGTCGTACTTATCTTCCCTGATGAGCATGTGTATCAACGCGAGCGCAAAGGCGAGATCGGTCCCCGGCATTATCGGTACCCACTTGTTCGCCTTGGCCGCCGAAGCGGTGAAACGGGGATCGATCACCACATGATAATGTCCACGCGATTTTCCTTCAATGATATCCACGGAGTCCGGTGTCAACAAAGACTCCAGCCGGTTGGCTCCGGAGAAAATCACGTAGTCGGCATTGCGCAAATCGAAATGCGGCACGGCGCCGAAGGTGTTGAACATGGCGTTGTTGGTGGAGGCCAAACAAAGGGTCGGGTGGCGCACAGTGTTGGGCGATCCGAACGCCTCGGCGAACTTCAGGAAAAACTCTTCCTGAAATCCCTCGGTAGAGGAAAACAGAACGGCCTCGGGACCATGCTCATCTTTGATCGCCGTCAGTTTTTCGGCGATGTAGTCAAGCGCTTCTTCCCAGGTAGCTCTTCGCCACTGGCCGCTGCCACGTTCACCGGAACGTATGAGCGGATACTTCAGCCGGTCCGGATCGTAGACCGTCTGAATACCGGCGTTCCCTTTGGCGCAGAGCATGCCGCGTGATTTGGGATGGTCCGGTATCGGATCGAGCTTGCGAATAACACCGTTGTTCACCCGAGCGATCATGCCGCACTTGTTGACACACAGGCCGCAGTGGGTGCGAATGTCACCCGTGAAGTGATCGGAAAGGGCGTTCACGCTTTCATCGGCGAAGGCTGAGATAAACTTGAAGTGTGTCCCGACCACAGCCGCTGCTGCGGCACAGCCGGACCACTTGAGGAACTTCCTTCGGCTCGCATCGTGTCGATCAGGTTTGCTCATCTTGTTTTTCCAAACAGAGTGGCCGGCGCCCGTAAAAGAGCACCGGCCAGTCACATTAGAATGTCAAATCCAGCATAGCGTAGATGTTGGTCGCCTTATCCGGGAAGGGGTAGAACAAGTACGGCTGATCATCCAGCCTGGAACCGTTCAGGATGGAGCCATCCGGCATCTGCATCGGGCTCGGAGCAATGTGCCAGCCGGAGAAGGCATAGTCATAGCTGAAGAACTGAGCGCCGACGCGCAGGTTGAGTTTCTTCTCCAGCTTCTTCGTAACGTACATCTCAAGAACGGAACCGCGAGTAGCCAGTTTGCTCATACCGAAATCATCACCGGCCGGAGTGTAGCTGAACCAGTACTCGCTGCCATGATTGTATTCAAGGCCGAGTTGCGCGGTGACTGACGGAATGCCGATGCGACCACCCAGGTAATAACAGGACCCCGTCTCAGAGTCCATAGTATTGCCCAGTAATCCACCGAAGCCGTAGCCCGATTCCTGACCCGAGTCCGGATGAGACTTGTTGTAGGCAAACGAGGCGAACCAGGCGAAGTCTTTGTATTCATGCTGAAAGCAGATACCCATAAGGTCCATGTCACCAAGGTTGTTGGTGGAAGTTACCAACTGCGGGTTGCCGTCACCCTGGTTCGGGAAGTTTCTGGTGTAACCGGTGGAGATGTCCGTCATATCGATCATGCGGAAATAGCCGCCACTGAGCAGTGTCTTTCCAGGTACCGGCGGGATAGAAGTTTCAAAGCATCCGCCGGCAACGCGCGAGTCACTCAGGTCAAGCAGCGGCATAGCGGCCAGGCTGCCGTCGGGAGCTACCCCAACGATGGTACTGGCGTTGCTGGTGCGGCCGCCGGTGCCGAAGCCGGATTCGTAACCGGTGCCATAACACAAGCGAATATTGGTACCATCCGGGGCGCCCTCGATCACTTCATCGAAGTGGACACCAAGCATAACACCATCAATCTCAGCATCAATCATCAAGGCTCCCGGTGTCCCCTGGCGGACACGATCTTCGCGTATTTCGCGCGGGGGACCACCACTGGACGCCTGACGACCAAGGGTGATGAATAGCGGGACGTCACTGGGATCCCAGGTAAAGGCAGCGCGCTCAACCCGCAGGATGTTATCACCGCCCAAGGCGGTCGAGTTGGCATCAAACGCCACCGTATTCGGGAAACCGTTAAAGACCGGGACGCCGAATCCTCCGTAAGTATGGTGCATCGACAGCCGGCCCGTGAAATGCAACTCTGGCGTTGGCTTGGCGTCGATTTTCAGGCGCAGGCGGGCGCTCCAGTTTTCATCATTGCTTAGTTCGTACGCATCCATGGCGGCAAACATGGGCATACCAGTGGCCGGATCGAAGCCCAAGAATTGGTTGTACGCCGGGTATTCGAACTTCAGGTAGTCGTATTTGACTCTGAAATCGCCGAAAAACGAAACTTTGTTCTTTGCTATCTTGAGTTCCAAGGCATCGACGCGGTCATTCAGCTCGTCGATTTCATCCTGAACATCATCGGCCAATATCGGACTGAATAGAAACAACGGCGCCAGGAACAGGGCCGCCAGAATAGTAAAACGTGAATATCGATTGAACATTACTTGACTCCAATGCTGTAGTAATCTCATTTCATTCCTGCAAGGTCTCACTTGGATCAACCGCAAGTTTCCGGCTGATCGGAATCGGCCGCATGGTTGATCAGGAAGGCTTTGATGTGGATCAACTGTATAGCGTCGAATTCCTCGGAGACTTTCTTCTCACCGTGCTTGTCTTTCCTGAAAAAACGCTCCCATTGTTTGATGGTCTTGGATACTGGCGTGACTTCGCCGCCGTCACCCTTTTTGCCGTGGCATGACTTGCAACTCTTCTTGAAAAAGAACTTTCCCTTCTTGTCGCTCGGTTTCACGTCTTTGGCTGCTTTGTCAGCCTTGGTCTTAGCCTTGGTTTCATCCTTGACCTCACTCTTGACCTCAGGCTTGGCATCGTCGGCGAAGACCGCACCGGTGTTGACCAGGATGGTTGCCGAGGCGAACACCAGCAGCATCGCAACGATGGTCAAGGTTTTGAGGTTCTTCGATTTACTCATGTTCCGTTTCCTCCGAATCGGTTTACAGTTCAGAATTGGGATTTGTTTCACGTCTGAACACATGGCACAATGTGTGCCCATTGTAACATTATTGTAAATCGTTGATCGGTATGGCTTTACATGCACCATCACCACATGAGCTTCGTCGCATGACGTTTCGCATGAAACATGCCGCGTCATGATAATATACAATCGTTTATAATGTCAGTAGTTACGTGGTGCAACATATAAGGGTGAGTGCGTTTCAAGTGGAACGTCGCCGGGGCGAGGCACTGCCATGTGAGAGTAGATATCGAGCCAAAGAGCATGCGACGTCAACTGGAAGGAAGCCTATGGGGACAGCGCTGTTATCAGCGGTTTTTGGGCCGGCGTCATTGCAAATCGTCCCCGAGCGAAGCCATCAGTTCATCTTTGAGCTTATCGCGTGTCTCATTCACATCCTTCAGAAGCATCTGCGAGTTGAATGGGTTCTGGTAGTTCTGATGCAGCGCGAATATCCTCAGCAGGTTTGGTTCAGCCTTGCAAGTAGACCAGTGGAGTTCATTATACACCGACCGTTATAGTTCTGCTTGTCTCAGTAGCCCCGGTGGCGCACGATTTCGCCCTCGATCATGTAGATGACATCCTCGGCAATGTTGGTCGCATGATCGGCGATTCGCTCAAGATTCCTGGAAATACTCAGCAGGTTTACATGAAACCCAACGTTACCAGGGTCGGCCTGAATCTGCTTCAGACAAGAATGAAAGGCTGCTCGGTGAAACTCGTCGACCAGGTCATCATTGTGGATCACCTCACGCGCCATGTTAACATCCTGTTTAACCAGGGCATCAACGCTCTGCTTAACCATCGTCACAGTGGCATCCAGCATAGACGTAAGGTTAAATGGAGCAGGTTTTCCGGGTAAGGAGGCCGATTCTCTGGCATGTTCGGCAATGTTGACGGCCAGATCAGCGATTCTCTCGAGGTCGCTGTTAATTTTCAACACCGCCACGATGTACCGAAGATCGGCCGCAACAGGCTGGTGAAGCGCCA
Organism: uncultured bacterium; assembly: GCA_965371755.1. Classification (GTDB taxonomy): domain Bacteria; phylum Zixibacteria; class MSB-5A5; order GN15; family FEB-12; genus JAJRTA01. The sequence goes on along the minus strand of CBDUZQ010000008.1, from coordinate 436 downwards.
GTATCTTCAGGCAATCCTCTTCCACCTCGATTTCGTAAGAATCAATGGCCGGATCTGAATCGATCACTTCGGCTGCCAGTTCAGCATTCATCTCAGTGGCAGACCTCACAGCTTTCTGCAAGGTGTCCTCCACCATTGCGGCAAGGCGCAGAATCTTTTTCTTTAGTCTCTCAATCTCATTCTGAAAGTGTCTGGTCATGATAGGTTTCCTGACTTAACCGAATCTTCCGGTAACGTAGTCTTCCGTCTTTTTCTTAGCCGGTCTTGTAAATATCTGTTTGGTAAGTCCGTATTCAATCAAACGCCCCTCATAGAAAAAGCCGGTATGATCAGAGACTCGTGCTGCCTGTTGCATATTGTGCGTGACGATGACGATTGTGTACTGTTTTCGCAATTCTCCGATCAGATCCTCGATCTTCGCCGTTGATATCGGGTC